>CAZUVA010000064.1:4460-6376 GCA_964622755.1 uncultured Zetaproteobacteria bacterium | reverse complement strand
AGTCAAAACATCCCATGCCGCCTAAAGGCGTGGGGTTTACTGATCCCCTATCGGGGAGTCTAAACAGTTACAAAAAATCAGGCTTTCTTTTTACGTTTATTTGCAGCCTTGGTTTCTGATTTTGCAGCTTTTTTCTTTGGTTTTGCCGTATTTTTCTTTGCTTCTGCAACCTTTTTCTTTGGTTCTATCCTGTCCAGTAACTTACGCTGTAATTCCAGCGCAAGTGCTGACGGCGTGGACTCATCAGCTGTCTTACGAGAATAACTGCGTACTGCATCACGTTCTTCAGCATGTAGCTGCTGTTTTATGGAGAGTTCCACCTGACGTCGTTTGCGATTGACTTCGATGATTTTCGCTTCTATTTCAGCGCCTTCTTTTAGCTCACTATGATCACGTGGAACTTCGCGGTTGGCCAGATAGGCATGCACGCCTTCAGCCAGTTCAACAATCATGCCGCTCGGCTTAAGCTCGGTCACTTTACCCTTAATGCTGCTGCCACGTTTCACACCAGCCAGGAACAGCTCAAACGGATCATCAGAAAGTTGCTTGATGCCGAGAGAAATTCGCTGTTTTTCTACATCCACTCCAAGCACGACACACTCTACTTCCTGCCCTTTACTGTATTCTTTGAGTGCGTCTTCACCCTTTTGATTCCATGACAGGTTTTCTACATGCACCAGTCCATCCATACCGGCTTCAACCGGTACAAAGAAGCCGAATTCGGTGGTGTTTTTGATTTTTCCGCTGATATGCGAGCCGGCCGGATGATCTGCCATCCATGCCTGCCACGGGTTTTCACTTACCGCTTTCAAACTGAGTCGAAGGCGCCGGGCTGAGGCATCTACTTCCAGCACTGCCACATCAACCACATCCCCTTCAGTAAGTACCTGAGAAGGTTTGACATCCCGCTTCGTCCAACTCAATTCTGAACGGTGAATCATGCCTTCGATACCGGGCTCAAGTTCAACCACAGCACCAAAATCGAGTAAACGGCGTACGGTGCCGGTCAAGCGCATACCCGGCTCATACGTCATTGCCATATTTTCCCATGGGTCACTTTGCAATACTTTCATGGATACAGATACTTTGCCTGTTTCTGCATTCATCTTGGCGATTTCAACTGTGACCTGCTGTCCTGTCGACAGCATTTCAGATGGGTGCTTGATTCTGCGCCAGGAAATATCGGATACATGTAACAGGGCATCCACGCCACCCAGATCAACAAATGCGCCAAAATCTGCCATACGTTTCACTTCGCCTGAAATCTTGTCGCCCACGGCATGCTGTTCGAAAAATGCTGTGCGTATGATTTCCAGTTCGGCAGCCATCGGTTTTTTGCGTGAAACAACAATATTATCGGGTTTGCGACGCGCTTCCAGTATAGCCACTTTGCAAGTTTGACCAATCAGCTTATCTGCATTGACGTGAAAATCAGTATCTGTCTCAGAGCGTGGCATAAATGCATTCAATCCGTTCAAATTCACCCTGAAGCCACCCTTTACTTCAGCCGTGATGACAGCATCGACAGAAGAGTGGCCAGCTTGTGCAGCTTCCACACCCGACCAGGCTTCACGTTGCCTGGCTTCCAATACGGACAGCTTTACACCTGCAGTGCCACCGACTGATTGCACCAGCGCATCCACCTCATCGCCCAGAGCAGGAATATTTAAGCCCGCCTGCTCAAATTCAGCAACCGGAATGGATCCTTCCGCCTTGGCGCCAACATCGACGATAACCGCATCATCATTAATGCTGACGACAAGACCCTTGATCATTTCTCCACGTTTGACGACTGGTTGTTCCTTCAGCGAAGCTTCAAACATCTGCTTGAAAGATTCCTCTTCGGCTTCGCCCGTGGGAATCGGGCCATTATTCGGTTCAAACGCAACTTTCTCATCCACGGTGTCTTCATCCAC
>CAZUVA010000064.1:0-4360 GCA_964622755.1 uncultured Zetaproteobacteria bacterium | reverse complement strand
CATTCTGCACAGTCTCGACGGCTGTTGGTTCTGAGGTGTTTTCTACCTCCGCTTCCTGTACATCAGCAGTTGTTATGTCCTCATTCAATACATCTGCTTTCTGTACTTCAACTGCCTGCATTACTTCTGCTGTCGGCACTTCTTTTGTATGCACACTTTTGGTGATATTGGTTTCGCTCATTGTTGTACCATCCCGGTTCCTCAATTCATAAAGAATTGTTATTCAGTATTGTGTATTTATGCTCTGATATGGTTATACCGATGTTTCGATCAGCTTTCTCCGCTCCAGAACGCCAAGCATTCGATCCACCACGTCATCGGCTCGCATTGTAGTCGAGTCAATAACAATGGCATCGGCTGCCTGTTTCAGCGGGGCATGCTGACGTTCCGTATCGCGTTGGTCACGCATTTTCAGTTCCGCCACGACTTCATTAAGGCTGCTGCCACCATCGCTTTTCAATTGGGCCCAGCGGCGACGGGCACGTTCACGTACCGAAGCAGTCAAAAAAAACTTGGCCGGAGCATTCGGTAATACCACCGTGCCGATATCACGCCCGTCCATAATACAGCCTTTGCGGGCTAGTTGTAGCTGCAGACCGATCAGCTTTTCACGTACCATTGGCATGGCAGCCACCTTTGAAGCCGCCGCACCTGCCTGCTCACTACGCAAGGTGCCGGTGATATTTTCACCGTTGAGATAGATGCCATCCACCGTCCATTCAATCACATCCAGTAGACCGCCAACGAGTTCGGCCAGCATTGATTCGCTTTCAAGTGAAATTTTTCGCTCCAGTGCCACGGAGCCGACCAAACGATAGAGCAATCCTGTATCCAGAACCGGCAAACCTGTTTCTTCGGCCAGCATTTTTGCTACCGTTCCCTTGCCTGATCCGGAAGGTCCGTCAATGGCAATGGTCAGCCCCTGAATGGCACGCCATTCACTCACTGTGCATTCTCATTTTCATCAGCCCAGCGCACATTCATGCCGATACTTTGGGCCAGCGATACAAAGTTTGGAAAGCTGGTAGCAATCGCAGCGGCGTTATGAATGCGAATATCAGCCCCGGCCCGTTGTGCCGCCACAGCCATAGCCATAGCAATGCGGTGGTCGCCATGGGCATCAACATCAGCATTACCGCTGAGTGAGCACAAACCATGAATCACTGCGCCATCCGCGCGCTCTTCGATATCGGCACCGGCAGCACGCAAGGCAACAGCCATGGCCGCAATTCGATCCGATTCCTTGACGCGCAACTCTTCTGCATTTTCGAGTATAAATTCACCATCAGCCAGCGCAGCGGCCGCAAACAACACCGGAAACTCATCAATAGCATCTGTCACATCGTCCGGGTCGACATGCATGCCATGTAATTTGCTCATATCCACATGCACATCGGCTACTGGCTCTTTGCCGACGGCACGTTCATTGGACAGTGCCAATCCGGCGCCCATGCCATTCATCACCCGCCGCCATCCATCACGGCGCGGGTTGATACCGATACTTTTCAGAGTGATATCCGAGCCTTCTACCAGACTTGCTGCCACAGCAAAAAAGCAGGCTGATGAGGGGTCGGCAGGAATATCCACATGATGATCCGGTGCAGTAAGTCGATGCTTTGGAGCTAGAGTTATCGTGCCATCAGCCGTGATTTCAACCGGTTGACCGAACAGCGGCAACATGCGCTCGGTATGGTCACGGCTGGGTTTGGGTTCATTGACGCGCGTATCACTATCGGCATACAGGCCAGCCAGCAATACACACGATTTAACCTGAGCACTGGCCACCTTCGAGATATGGTGGATGCCGTGTAATACGCCACCGGAAATGGTGATGGGAAGAAAATGTCCATCTTCTGCACCATCAACTGTGGCACCCATCCTGCGCACCGGATCAACAACCCTTTGCATGGGTCGTTTACACAGCGAAGCATCACCGCTCATCGTCGAGGCAAAGGATTGACCGGCCAGTATGCCGGTCATCAATCGTACACAGGTACCGGCATTACCGGCATCGAGTACATGATTGGGTGCTTTCAAACCATACAGACCAACGCCGTGGATACGCAGGGAAGTTTTTTCATCATTCAGCCAGTCAATGCTAACGCCCATATCCATGAACATTTGCGCTGTAGCAATATTATCCTCTCCGGGCAGAAAACCGTGAATTTCTGTTACGCCATCAGCCAAAGATGCCAGCATAATAGCGCGGTGCGACATCGATTTGTCACCGGGAACGGTGATTTCACCAGTGAGAGGGCCTGCGGCCGGGCCGGCTATTAATGTTCCACCGAGATGCATAATCAATCTTCCTCGTGTCTGGCCAGCCACGCATCGCGTGCTTGTTTGGCCGCTGTAAAATTGTTCAGTAGCTGATCACCATCGCAGTTTAATAATGCCAGTTTCAGGTTCTTCAGCTCATCCTGTAATGCATCCAGCTGATGAATCACTGCCTCACGATTGCACAGTGCGATATCACGCCACATTTGCGGTGATGAGGAGGCAATGCGTGAAAAATCCCGAAAACCGCCGGCTGCAAATTCAAAGGGTTCGTGCTGATCGGTGCCCTGTTTACGCACTGCATTGACCAGCGCAAAGGCAGTAAGGTGCGGCAAATGGCTGACTGCTGCCAGAAAATCATCATGTTCTGCCGGCTCCATGCGCATGACCCTGCTGCCGGTTGCCTGCCACATATCTTCCACCAGTTGTACAGCTGCCGGGTCGGTATGGTTATCCGGTGTCAGGATGCACAGGTGATGCTCGAATAATTCTGCAAAAGCAGCGCCTGAACCGGATTGTTCAGTACCCGCAATCGGGTGGCCCGGAACAAATCGGGAACAGTCAGGCAATGACTTTTGTGCCGCAGCAATAGCGGATTGCTTGGTGCTGCCGACATCGGTCACAATGGCCCCGGCAGGTAACGTGTCTTTCATGGCAGTAAACACAGATTCATAAGCCGTCATCGGTACAGCCAGCAATACCACATCCGCATTTGCAACAGCTTCGGCAATATCATGTGACCAGTTGTCCACAATGCCCAGCTCTTTGGCCAGCACCAGATTATCCCGACTGCGCCCAACGCCTGTAACACGTTCGACTTTTCCTGCCTTTTTCAGGGCAAGACTCATCGAACCGCCAATGAGGCCAGTGCCAATTACTACCAGGTGTTTTATCGGATTCACGGTTAAATCATCTCCATAAAGTCAAAATATTTTACCGGCCATTCCTGCGCATCCATGAATGAAGATGAGCAGTTACAGTTCTTTTACTATCCTTTTGAGTACGGACAAAAACTCAATATTCTCTTCCGGCAAGCCGACTGAAATACGCAGGTAATCGGCCATACCATAGGGGGCAAGCGGGCGAGGGATGATGCCGTGATTTTCCAGTCTCTGCAAAATCCCGCTGCTTTGACTGTGGCGCAGCAACACAAAATTACCAAAGCTGTGGCCGCCCGACATACCCATGCTTCGAAGTGCAGTCTCCAGTCGTTCGCGTTCAGCGATCGTTTCGGCAACATGCGCCATAACCCAGTCCCGGTCATCCAGTGCGGCCATTGCCGCAGCTTGTGCCGGTATATTGATATTGAAGGGCTCACGAAAACGGTTGGTTAGCCCAACAATAGCAGGATTCGCTACGGCATAACCGACCCGGCATCCGGCCAGTCCATAAGCCTTGGAAAATGTACGGCTGACCACCAGTCCCGGATGTGACAAGTTATGCACGGAATCGCCCAACTGGTCGGCAACAAACTCATAATAGGCCTCGTCTACAATGACGATTACATCCTGAGGTAACTTATTCAGAAAAGTCTGGATCGCTTCATTGTGATGCAAGGTGCCGGTCGGATTGTTCGGGTTGGCGATACAGATTACTTTGGTTTTAGCCGTTACCGCTGCCGCCATGGCATCCAGATCATGCGTGAGTCCATCAGATTCAGAAATTGCTATGCCGGTTGCACCGGCTGCCTGTGCTGCCAAGGCATAAACAATAAATCCACGCTGAGCGTAAACGACCTCATCACCGGGCCCGGCAAAGGTGCGGATCAGCAATTCCAACACCTCGTTGGAGCCGTTGCCGATCAGTATCTGATCAGTATCTACAGCATGGAAAGCGGCTAGTGCTGCCTTCAACAGGGTAGCATCGCCATCCGGGTAACGATGCACTTCTGTGGCGGCCTTTTTAATGGCAGCTATTGCTTTTGGAGATGGCCCATAGGGGTTTTCATTGGAGGCCAGTTTGATGGCGCGATCCAGCCCCTTTTCCCGCAACAGTGTTTCCACCGGTTTCCCCGGAATATAAGGATGTAATGCGGATGTTTGTGGCACTGCCCGTGCCAACCAATCAATAGTCATCATCTTTT
>CAZUVA010000063.1:0-6393 GCA_964622755.1 uncultured Zetaproteobacteria bacterium | reverse complement strand
CTCCCTGTTACCGGATGAATACTCTGAAAAAAGACAAAGGGCTGCGGCACGACCCTTTGTCAAAGAATTCTGCCGTAGCGATTAACATGAAACAAACAACTCGCTTGCATGATGTTTTCCATTCTGTGGCCTGTTTCATGCCACGGGGTGGAAAAAATTCATGCGCGTTAACGGGGCAGGGTGGTAGTGCCCATCAGGTACTCATCCACGGAACGCGCACACTGGCGACCTTCGCGAATGGCCCATACAACCAGAGATTGGCCACGACGCATATCACCGGCGGTAAAAACCTTGTCGATACTGGTGGTGTAATTCTGGTCATTGGCAGCGACATTGCCGCGGCCGTCTTTTTCTAGCCCCAGCTCATCGAGCATGCCTTCATGTACAGGATGCATAAAGCCCATAGCCAGCGTAATCAGTTGCGCAGGCAGCTCGAACTCGGAGCCATCAATCTCGTTCAGTTTCCACTGACCGTTCTCCTGTTTCCATTCCACGCGAACGCATTCGATGGCTTGTACATTGCCATCATCATCGCCGATAAAACGCTTGGTAGAAACCTCCCAATCGCGATCACAACCTTCTTCCTGAGAGGTGGATGTGCGCAGTTTCATGGGCCAGTTCGGCCATGTGGTCAGTTTATCGGGTTCATCTACCGGTTTGGGCAGGATTTCCAGCTGGGTGACTGATTCTGCGCCATGACGGTTGGAGGTGCCGATACAGTCGGAACCGGTATCGCCGCCGCCGATGACGACAACATGTTTGCCGGCTGCAGATACGAATTCATCGTCCGGAATATCATCGCCGAGTACGCGTCTGGTATTTTTGGTTAGAAATTCCACCGCAAAGTGGACGCCATTCAGGTCACGGCCCGGCACGGGTAAATCGCGCGGTTTCTCGGAACCGCCGCTCAACACGACCGCATCGAAATCATTAAGCAATTCCTTGGCAGAAATATTACCGCCGATATGGGAATTGACGCGGAACTCCACACCTTCGGCGCGCATCTGTGCCATGCGGCGGTCAATGACGGATTTGTCGAACTTGAAATTCGGAATACCATAACGCATCAGACCGCCAATGCGGTTGTTCTTTTCAAACACCACCACATCGTGACCGGCGCGGGCCAGCTGCTGGGCCGCTGCCATGCCGGCAGGACCGGAGCCGACGATGGCGACGCGTTTGCCGGTTTTGACTTCGGCAATTTGTGGTGTAATCCATTCATTCTGCCAACCTTTTTCCACGATGGAGAGTTCGATGTTCTTAATCGAGACAGCATCGCCGATCAGGTTGACCGTACAGGCCTCTTCGCATGGAGCAGGACAGATACGACCGGTGAATTCCGGAAAGTTGTTGGTGGAGTGCAGGATATCCAGCGCCTCGCGCCAGTTGCCGCGATAGACCGCGTCATTCCATTCCGGAATAATGTTGTTGACCGGGCAGCCGTTGTGACAGAAGGGAATGCCGCAATCCATGCAGCGCGCACCCTGGGTGGCTATATCTTCCGGTAATTTGTAAAACTCCTTGAAATGCGTAATGCGATCAGCGACCGGTGCATAACTCAGGTTCTCGCGTGCAAATTCCTTGAATCCGGTTGGCTTACCCATGGGTAGTCTCCTTTGCATCAGCGGTGGTTTTTCCAGTTTCAGCTTTCAATTCTGCTTCCACTTCAGCCATGGCGCGGCGGTAATCGACAGGGATAATTTTAACAAACTGACCGACAAAATTGCTCCAGTTGTCCAGAATATGCTTGCCGACTTTCGAATTGGTGTAATGCACATGCCGCTTGATCAGGGTGCGAACGATGTGCTGGTCGTTCTGCGATAAAGAATGTTTGATATCGACGCGACCATGGGTTTCCAGATCGGCGCCCTGATGATCCAGCGCTTCCAGCGCATCGGCTTCAGCGATAATCGGCTCCAGTGCAACCTGTGCCATATTGCAACGGCTTTCAAAGCTGCCTTCGCTATCAAGCACATAGGCGATACCACCGGACATACCTGCCGCAAAGTTACGGCCTGTATCACCGAGTACCACGACAGTACCACCGGTCATATATTCACAGCCATGATCGCCGACGCCTTCCACAACTGCGACAGCACCGGAGTTGCGTACCGCGAAACGTTCGCCTGCGATGCCTCGGAAATAGCATTCACCACTGGTCGCGCCGAACAGTACGGTATTGCCGACAATAATATTATCTTCAGCCACGATTCTGGATTCTTCAGGCGGGTAAATGGCGATGCGACCGCCGGATAAACCCTTGCCGACGTAGTCGTTACCTTCACCAGCCAGATCAATGGAGACACCGCGTGCCAGCCATGCGCCGAGCGATTGGCCGGCTGTGCCCCTGGCTTTGATGGCAATGGTATCTTCCGGAAGACCTTCATCACCATAGCGTTTGGCAACTTCGCCGGAAAGCATGGTTCCGAAGCTGCGATCCACATTGCAGATTGGTGTTTCAATGATCACCGGTTCCCTGTTTTCCAGCGCAGCTTTGGCTTGCACAATCAACTTGTTGTCGATCAATTTATCCAGACCGTGATTCTGCGATTCGCAGTGGTGAACGGCGGTTCCGTTCGGATCAATGCGATGGAAGATCGGTGATAAGTCCAAACCCTGAGACTTCCAGTGTTTGATGGCTTCGTTGGTGTCCAGCATATCGGAGCGGCCGATCATTTCATCGTAGGTTCGGAAACCCAGTTCGGCCATGATCTCACGTGTTTCTTCGGCGATATACTTGAACAGGTTGACCACATCTTCCGGCGTACCGACGAATTTCTTGCGCAACTCCGGATCCTGCGTCGCCACACCTACCGGGCAGGTATTAAGATGGCATTTGCGCATCATGATGCAACCTTCGGCAACCAGGGCGATGGTGCCGAATGCAACTTCATCGGCCCCCAGCAATGCGGCAATCACAACATCGCGACCGGTTCTGATCTGGCCGTCGGTCTGCAGGGTCATGCGCCCGCGCAGGCGGTTGAGCACCAGCGTCTGCTGTGTTTCAGCTAGCCCTAATTCCCACGGCGTACCGGCATGCTTGATCGAGGTCAGCGGTGATGCGCCAGTGCCGCCATCGTGGCCGGCAATCACCACATGATCGGCATGCGCCTTGACCACGCCGGCGGCAATAGTGCCGACGCCGATTTCACTCACCAGTTTCACCGAAATATCAGCGCGCGGATTGGTGTTTTTGAGGTCAAAAATCAGCTGGGCCAGATCTTCAATCGAATAGATATCATGGTGTGGCGGCGGCGAAATCAGTCCTACGCCCGGGGTAGAATGACGCACCCGGCCGATACGCTGATCGACCTTGTGTCCCGGCAACTGGCCGCCTTCACCCGGCTTGGCGCCCTGCGCCATCTTGATCTGAATCTGGTCGGCATTGGCCAGATATTCAGTGGTGACGCCAAAACGACCGGATGCAACCTGTTTGATGGCCGAGCGCATCGAGTCACCATTTTCCAACGGGGTGAAACGGGCTCGCTCTTCACCGCCTTCACCGGTATTTGATTTGCCGCCCAGACGGTTCATGGCGATAGCCAGGGTGGAATGAGCTTCGTGAGAAATGGAGCCGAAGGACATGGCACCGGTGGCAAAACGCCGCACAATCGCAGTGACAGGCTCGACTTCTTCCAGCGGAATTGCATGGCCGCCCTTGAATTTAAACAGGCCACGCAGTGTTTTCAGCTTGCCGGTCTGGTCATTTATGATGGCAGCATACTCTTTATACAATGAGTAGTTAGATGTTCTTACTGCATGTTGTACTTTAGAAATAGCTTCCGGTGTCAGTGTATGTTCATCACCGCGCACGCGCCATGCATATTCACCACCGACATCCAGTGCATTTTTATATATCATGACACCACGGAAAGCATCGATATGACGCTGGGCAGCTTCCTGCGAAATTTCAGCCAGACCGGCGCCTTCTATCTGGGTTGGCGTACCGGTGAAATATTTTGCAATAAATGTACTGGACAGGCCAATCGCTTCGAAGACCTGTGCACCACAATAGGACTGGTAGGTGGAGATTCCCATCTTGGACATGACCTTGAACAGACCCTTGCCGATAGCCTTGATATAACGGATTTCAATTTCACTGTTCGATAGTTCATCCGGCAATTGTCCCTGCCGTTTCATATCGCTCAACGTTTCAAAGGCCAGGTACGGGTTAATTGCTTCTGCACCGAAACCGGCCAGACAGGCAAAATGATGCACTTCACGGGCAGAACCTGTTTCAACCACCAGGCCGGTATCGGTTCTGAGGCCCGCACGGATCAGATGATGATGCACTGCTGAAGTGGCGAGCAGGGCAGGGATAGCAATGTTCTGAGGGTTCATGCCGCGATCAGACAGGATGATGATATTATAATGATCACGCACGGCCTGCTCGGCCTTATGGCACAGCTCTGTCAGTGCTGTTTTCATGCCCGCCGCAGCCAGATCAACCGCATAACAGGAGGACAGGGTAATCGTGCGGAAACGGTTATCGGTGTGTTGATCAATATGACGGATTTTCTCGACATCGACATTGGAAAGGATCGGCTGATGTACTTCAAGGCGCAGCTGCGGTTCACTCTCTACGAGTCCCAGCAGGTTCGGATTGGGGCCAATGATAGAGGTCAGGCTCATGACCATTTCTTCACGAATCGGGTCAATCGGAGGATTGGTCACCTGCGCAAACAACTGGCGGAAGTAGTTGTACATCGGTTTGGCACGATTGGATAGTACAGTCAGTGGACTGTCGTTACCCATGGAACCCGTTCCTTCCTGACCGGATACGGCCATCGGGGTGATCAGAAATTTGAGATCTTCCTGCGTATAACCGAAGGACTGTTGACGATGTAGCAGGGTTTCATGATCGGGTGCCTGTGGCGCAACTTCTTCGGGCAGGTCTTCAATCTGAATCTGGGTTTTGGCAAGCCATTGCTGGTATGGCTTGCTGGTGGAAAGCTGCTGTTTAATTTCGGCATCATCAATGATGCGACCCTCTTCCAGATCAATAAGCAGCATTTTACCTGGCTGTAATCGCCATTTTTTGATGATTTTTTCTTCGGGAATATCGAGCACGCCCATTTCGGATGCGCCGAGCACAAGACCGTCATCAGTGACCAGATAACGGGCCGGACGCAGACCATTACGATCCAGCGTGGCACCAATCTGGCGACCATCGGTAAATGCCACAGCAGCCGGGCCATCCCACGGTTCCATCAGGGCGGCGTGATATTCATAAAAGGCGCGGCGGCTTTCATCCATCTGTTTGTTACCAGCCCATGCTTCCGGAATCATCAGCATGGCCGCATGCGCCAGCGAATAACCACCGGCGACAAGCAGTTCCAGCGCATTATCAAAACAGGCAGTATCGGACTGCGCTTCCTTAATCACCGGCCACAGCTTGGCCAGATCATCACCAAGCAGTTCAGACTGCATGGAGTGCCGGCGTGCATTCATCCAGTTGATATTGCCGCGTACGGTGTTGATTTCACCATTGTGCGCCACCATGCGGAACGGGTGGGCCAATTCCCATGACGGGAAGGTATTGGTGGAGAAACGCTGATGTACCAGCGCCAGCGCCGAAGTCATACGTGCATCGCGCAGGTCTCCATAATACGCTGCAACCTGATGCGACAGGAACATGCCCTTATAGACAATCGTACGACTGGAAAGTGAGGCAGTATAGAATTTGGCAGCATCGTCAAATCCGAGTGCTGTCACACGATGTGTAATCACTTTGCGGATGACAAACAGTTTACGTTCGAAATGATCCTGATTCTCACAATCCTTGCCACAGGCAATAAAAACCTGGCGGATGGTCGGCTCACAATGGATGACGCTCTCGGGCAGGTCGGCACGCACCGCATCGACAGGCACATCACGCCAGCCCAGCAATGTCTGACCTTCTTCAGCAATCACCTGTTCATAAATATCCTGACAGGTTTGACGATGAACCTCATCCTGCGGGAAGAACACCATGCCAACACCATATGCGCCTGCATCAGGCAGTTCGAAACCCAGGTCAGCAGTTTCTGACTGCAAGAAAGCATGCGGAATCTGCAACAATATACCTGCGCCATCACCTTCACGCGGGTCGGCACCCGAAGCGCCGCGATGCGTCAGGCGTTCCAGAATTTCCAGCCCTTTCTCAACAATATCATGGTTCTGATGGTTGTTTATATTGGCCACAAAACCGACACCGCAGGCATCGTGTTCGTTGCGCGGATCATATAAACCCTGTTTAACAGGCGTCCGGTTCACAGTTGTATGCGAATCACTCATTTCTCGTAACCTCACTGGCGGGGTTGATGCAGTCTGAGCAAGCCGGCAGGAAAAAATCGCGGCGGTCTGCATGAACTTCACGCAGAAAATCAATGTCTGACAGAGCATTCCCCAAAA
>CAZUVA010000062.1:0-6410 GCA_964622755.1 uncultured Zetaproteobacteria bacterium | reverse complement strand
ATCTGGCTTCATGCCTTTATTCTGGTTTTACTCTGTGGTAAATACTGTTAACCCATTCAGTAATATTTATCAATGCGCTTTGTCTCCTTCGTGGTTAATATGCCGCCGTTCACGGGAGGAATAGCATGTCCACAGAATTCAAAGATCGCATTATTCTGGTAACCGGCGCTTCCGACGGCATTGGTCAGCATGTCGCCGCAGCTTTGGGTGAAGCCGGTGCCAATGTCATTGCGCTGGCTCGCAATGACGACGGTTTGCAACAAACACTGGAACGCATTGAATCATTCGGAGGGCATTGCCTGTGCATTCCATTTGATCTGATGAATTTCGATGATTATGGAAAATTATTTCTGGCCCTGAAAGATCAGGTTCCACATCTGGACGGTTTAGTTCACTGCGCCGCATCCATTGATCGCTGCACACCCATGCAATACATCAAAAGCGATGTTTTCAGGAACATGCTCGACATCAACCTGACGGCCCCAAATATGTTGACCCAGATCATGCTTCCCCTGCTTAAGCGTGCCGAAGCAGCTTCCATTATTTTTACAAGTTGCGATATGGTCGAAGAGGATCAAACCAACTGGCATGCCTATGGCCTGGCCAAACGCGCTTTAGCTTATACCGCCTCGATGTGGCAGATGGAACAGCCTGATGCGCCATTCCGTTTCAATACCCTGAATCCCGGCTGTGTACGCACTGAACTCTTCAAACGCGCCTTTGGTGGCACACACCCCAAAGAAGTGCCTCCGGTCAGCAGTGTCATCCCTGCATATCTGTATATGCTTTCAGATGCATCAAAAGAGCTGCGCGGCCAGTCCGTGCATGCTCGCGATCTGGATATTGGCTAGGGAAACGCGGATTAAAGCTGGTTTGGGAGATTTGCAATTCAAAACAAGTGAGTCCAAGGCAACGATTGTAAGTCATAGCACCGCTATGAGTAAAATCTTTAACGCAGAAATCGTTCTTTTGGATGCAGGGACGTGAATCATGCTTTGATCAGCGCTTCTAGGGCTGTCACACTCCCTCACCTTTGCTAATCTAGGCTAAGGGCGGCGATCACATCGAGGGCTTTCAGTGCAGCATTGAAATCATAGGCCGCGAGATGCTGTCGTAGTGCCGATAAGTGAGCCGTATATTCATCGCCGCTCAGTGCTGCGCTTAATTCATCCATCAGATCAACCGCATCTCCATTAGAATCTTCCAATAGCGACCGCATCCGACTAATCAAAGCCACAGCAGCTTCGACATCTACGGCTTGTCCATCTGCCCCGTTTGGCTGGCTGAGTGCACACCAGCTGCCAAGGCCTTCAATCACTTCATCCAGCAAGACTTCTATAGCGGACAACAACTCAGGCTCAATCGGAGCCTCGGACTTCAAAGCTGATTCCAGCGTTGTGATTTGCTCCTGCAGATTGTTGGCGCCAATATTACCTGATACACCCTTTAACGAATGTGCCTGTTGTATAGCCATCTGCCTGTTTTCGGATGCCAGCGCATCACGAATACGTTTCAAACTATCCGCCTGTGTATCATGGAACTTGCACAGGATATTCCGGTACAATTGGGCATCGCCTGTCACTCGCTTCAAACCATCGGTGACATCAATACCGGACAGACCCGTAAATTCCGATATATCCATCGCAGTGGTTATAGCAGGCGACAGGTGCTCCGCCGTGTCGATCTGTGATTTCCTGATCCGGCGTATCAGCACGGTATACAGGTTGTCCGGGTCGACCGGTTTAGCAATATGGTCATTCATACCGACCTGAAGACAACGCTCGCGATCACCGGGCATGGCATTGGCTGTCATGGCAATGATGGGTAGATCACGGAAATTTTCATCGGCACGAATCAAACGGGTCGCCTCCAATCCGTCCATGACCGGCATCTGCATATCCATCAACACACCATCAAATGCATCCGCCCGGACAGCCTCCACGGCCTGTTTACCGTTATGGACAATTTGCAGGCTGATGCCGGCTCTGGCCAATAATCCTTCCGCCACCTGTTGGTTAATTTCGTTATCTTCCACCAGCAACAGGCGAACCCCGTGCAACGATTGCATAACATCGGATGGCAGTTCCTTATTCATTTGTGTCGCAGCCATGCCATCAGCGCAGCCCAATGCAAAACGAATTCGGAATTGGAAACAACTGCCTTCACCGTGAATACTATCGACACCAATTTGGCCATCCATCAGTTCGACAAGCTGCTTGCAGATAGCCAGCCCAAGACCTGTGCCGCCATAATTGCGCGTGATGGACATATCCGCCTGCGAGAAAGCCTGAAAAAGATTCGCCTGTTGTTCTTCTGTCATGCCAATACCTGTATCGGTGACGCTGAAACCAAGTTCGATATCCGAATCTGTCTTTTCAATCACCTCAACCGCAAGCTTTACCTGCCCCTGTTCGGTAAATTTCACAGCATTATTGACCAGGTTGAGCAACACCTGGCCCAAACGCATGGAATCACCGCGTAGCAACGGCAAATCCGGCGGATAGTCAAATAACAGCTTCAACCCTTTTGCATTGGCAGCAATCGCATTGACGCTGGCAACATTATTCACTGTTTCGGCCAGGTTAAAGTCCATTGATTCAAGACTCAGCTTGCCTGCTTCAACTTTAGAAAAATCAAGAATATCATTGATGATCACCAGCAATGTTTCTGAAGCAGTGAGAATCTTGTTCAGGTAATCACGCTGCTTCTCATCTCGGGAAACATCCAGCGCAAGGTATGCCATGCCGATAACAGCATTCATCGGTGTACGGATTTCATGGCTCATATTGGCCAGAAAGTCGCTCTTGGCCTGTGCCGCTGCTAAAGCCCGGTCACGTGCTTCGGCCAACTGCCGGGTACGCTTTTCCACCTTTTCTTCCAGAATATGACTATGGTCTTCCAATTGCGCATAGGAATGCCTGAGCGAATCGGACATCTCCTCCAAAGCTGCCACAAGAAGGCCGATTTCATCATCGGTGCGAATACTAATATGGGGCGCAGCCGAAAAATCGCCCCCGGCCAACTGATGCGAAAAATTCACAAGCTTCTGAATCGGGCGCGTCCATCTGCGAGCAAAATAATAGACAACCAGCGCCCCCAGAATCAAAAATAGAATAGCAGTCAGGATGGTTCGAATGAGGGCACTTTTGATTTCAGCATCGACATAGCGTTGCGACTTGGCCAGCAGCTTGTTCAACTCATCCAGTGAAAAACCGAGACGTAACACACCCCACTGCTGCTTATGAACCATGATCGGAACCACCATTTCGATAAAAGCATGATCGCTTATATCAAAATGGTGATGCATGGTTTCATGCTGACCGGCAGCAAAGTCTGAAACCGAACCGGACAAGATATGCTGCTTGAGTGCTTTATCGAGGTTGGTTCCAATAGCGACTTTGGGCGCATCTCCCTGCATGAGAATCACATAACGCAAATCCTCTATATCCCTAACCACATCCTGTAAAAACTCATTGGCTAGCGGAAGCCGATGTGTCGAAATAAGATTCTGCACATGGCCAGTCATGTTTTTTGCTGCTTTTTCTGCCCTTTTATTCATCTGTTCGTCAAGAAAAGAGCTATGCATTGCCAGCACACCTTTCAGGCTGTCTCGTTGCGCCGTGACCTGCAACGCCGTCAATAGCACCACGATAGCCACGATCATGCCCACCATCGCCACCATCAACTTCCAGCGTATTCCCCGATAGATCACTTTTTCATTCACTGCCACAGATTTATTCATATTCCTGATACGTCCTCAAATTCTGCAATCATGTGCAGCCTCCGGATCATCGGGGCTTGTGACAAGGTCTCATCTTGAAACGACTGAAACCTGTTCAGTCCGGGCATGGACCAAGCTCTTACTTTTTTCAATACGTTCCTGATGCTCACTAAGGAAGTGTTGATTAAAGCTGGTTTGATGGATTTGCATCCAAAACAAGCGTTTCCTTAGCGCGTATGGATTTTTTTATTAACGTGAAAAACGCTGAAGAGACTCAACCAGCTCACGGGCAGGGCCACTGACCCGGACTGTACGATCAAGCAGAATTTCTCTGGCCCCCAGCGATTTTCCGTAATAACCGCGATTGTAATCGCTCAGTGAATTGAGTTTGGCGCCCTCAAGTGACAGGCCGGCAAACAATCCCCTGCTACGCGAATAGGACCATACCTCTGTCTTCAATTCAATATCAGTGCCTGCCTGCGCCTTGCGACCAACCGGGCCGGCCGCCACCGAGGCGTCAGCACCAAGCTTGAATTCACTTTTCAGCATCGCCTTCAATCCGCGTTCACTACGGATCAGCAGCACCAGATCGGTGGATTGAGCACCGATTTGCCACCCGACAGAACCCGCTGCAATGGAAAAAAAGGCCGGTGCCGACCAGCGGTTCTTACGGACATCATGATGTAAAAGCACCCCCCGCCCGTATTCACCACCAAACACAAAACCGGCCTTCACTACACCCGGGAAAATTGCCACACCGGCAGATTTTCTCAACAGATCACGCGGAATGCCCTTATCCGGGCTATCCATAATCTCGTTAATCACATCAATGGCATCAGCCACCTTGTCACGGGCATCGGACGTATCATCAGCCAAAGCTGGAAAAGCAACAATGAACAGGGAACACAACAACATCGGTACAGATGGGAACAAACGTAACATGATAACCTCCTTGATGGATCAATCCTTCTGGAAACTATTATAGCAGATTTAAAATCTATAACCCGGCTTATTTATGAATAAGGTGGATTAACCCAGGGTAGGCCGCAAACAAATACAGCGCTATGCTACGGGCATGTCTTCTACAATCGATTTCTCGATCCGCTTTGCCGGACTCACGCTACAAACACCACTCGTTTTACTTTCCGGGTGCGTCGGTTTTGGAGATGAGTACACCCGCATCGAAGGCTGGGATAATCACGATGTCGGAGCGGTGATCCTCAAAGGCACAACACTGGAGCCGCGCATGGGCAACGCGCCGCACCGGGTCTATGAAACGCCGTCCGGTATGCTTAATGCCATCGGCTTGCAGAATCCGGGCGCACGTTATGTGGTAGACCATATCCTGCCTGAATTGCCACATACCGAAACCCAGTTCTGGGCCAACGCCAACGGCACCAGCCCCGAAGAGTATGCCGAAGTTGCCCGAATCTTCGATGATTCACCCGTCACAGCCATCGAAATCAATATTTCCTGCCCCAATGTCAAGGAAGGCGGCGTGCATTTCGGCAACAATCCGGCCATGGCTGCGCGCGTCGTGGAAGCCATGCGCCCGATGACCAGCAAACCCTTGATCACCAAACTCTCGCCCAACAGTGCCGATATTGCGGAAACAGCACGCTATGTCATTGAAGCGGGAACGGATGGATTATCCGTTATCAATACACTGGTCGGTATGGCAGTTGATATCGAGCGGCGCATGCCGGTCCTCGCTAATGTTTCCGGCGGCCTGTCCGGTCCGGCCATTAAACCGGTGGCTCTGTGGAAAATCCATCAAACCCGTGCCATTGCGGCCAAACACGGCATACCAATTCTTGGCCAGGGCGGCATTACATCTGCCAGAGATGCCATTGAATTCGCCATTGTCGGCTCCGATGCCATTGGACTCGGTACCGGCCTGTTCTATGAGCCTCTGTTGTGTAAAAAAATACTGGATGGCATGGGTGAATATCTCGAAAAACATCGCATGGCCACCTATGCCGAGCTTGTAGGAACACTTGCCACGGCACACTAATGTCCGAACCCTGAAGCAGCTGTGTTACTTCATCGTGGCATGCCTGTTTCTCAGCTCGATCGCCGAGGCGGGCACCTTTTCCGTTATCGGGCAATCCCGCTGGGTACATGTGGCATCTGTATTCGATGGCGATACATTCCGTGCCCGAAGCGGTGAAAGAATACGACTACTGGGCATTAACACGCCGGAAGTCGGGCACGGCAATCAGCCCGAACAACCCTATGCCAAACAAGCCAAGCTCCGTTTGATACAACTTATTACGGGGAAATCCGTGCAATTACGTTTAGATAAAGAGAAACAGGACAAATATGGTCGCACACTGGCACATATTTATTTACGTGATGGCCGCTGGATCAACAATATCATGGTAGCTGAAGGATTGGCGCACGTTTATACCTTTGCACCGAATTTTTACCGGGCTGATGAGCTGCTACAGTCTGAATCGTTGGCCAGAAATGATATGCGCGGGTTATGGAAATCTTCGAGATTCCGGGTTCTGGATGCTTCCAACATCTCATCCCGCCATATTGGCCAGTTTCACCTCGTTCGAGGTTACGTTAAAGACGTACAAAAATGGCGTTTCAAAACAGGAAAGTTGACTGTCAGCGTACCGCGCAAGTCCCGTCAATGGTTTACTCCGGCTGACCTGCCGCATCATGGCCAGAAAGTACTGCT
>CAZUVA010000061.1:0-6543 GCA_964622755.1 uncultured Zetaproteobacteria bacterium | reverse complement strand
ACAACAAGGAAGAAAAGCAATGAACGAGCTGTTTAGTCAAATGGATGTCACGATCTTCCATGCCGGCCATATAACCATAACACTGGGAAACCTTGTCGCGGCTTTGCTTGTACTCACGGTTGGTTATTGGATTTCCCGAAAGGCACGAGTTGTCATCCAGAAAGTCCTGGCTCCACGCTTCAAAATAGATCGGAGCACGGCCTTTGCGCTGGGAACCATTGCGTTTTATGTCATTGTCATTGTCACAACCATGTGTGCCCTGAGCATACTGGGCTTTGATATATCCAACCTTGCCATTGTTGCCGGCGCCTTATCGGTGGGAATTGGCCTTGGTCTGCAGAACATCGCCAACAACTTTGTCTCAGGTCTGTTACTGTTGTTCGATAGCAGCATCAAAGTGGGTGATTACGTTGAACTGGGCGACGGCTCGCGCGGTTTTATTGAACAAATTCGTGTCCGTTCAACGATTATTCGCACAAATGATGATATAGAAGCGATTGTACCGAACAGCCATTTTCTTTCAGCTCCGGTGATCAACTGGACACTGAGTGAGGCATCCCGCCGCATGCATATCCCGTTCGGCGTGGCATACGGCAGCGATGTAGACAAGGTGTTTGATGTCATTAATGCGATGGCACTTACCCTGCCTGATGTGAAACTCGATGATCCGGAGCGCATGCCAAGACTCTGGTTCACCGAAATGGCTGAGTCCTCACTGAATTTTGAGCTCATTGTGTGGGTAAAATCGCCGGCAACCATGAAGCCCCGAGGCACGACAAGTATATTTCTCCGGGCAATTCACAAAACACTGCTCAAGAACGGCTTCGAGATTCCATTCCCGCAGCGCGATGTGCATATCCGCAGCATGCCGGATACAGCTTTGCCATCGGTCTCACCCTCATAGACTGCATCCAATAAATCAGAAAGATGCATGGCCCACCTGTTTAATCTACCCCTGTTGAGGCCTGAGTATGACACATGATAATGGCGGCAGGGTGACAGAAATAGAATACGGCTGATCCATCCATGCTTTGCTATCCGAGTTAACACCACCGGCATTGCCAATATTCGAACCACCATAAACTTCTGCGTCCGTATTCATAATTTCCGTATAACGACCGGCCACCGGCACCCCGAGGCGATAGTTATTTCGTGGTACGGGTGTCAAATTCAAAGCAACCACAACAGGGCCGCCATTTTTATCGCGGCGAATAAAACTGAGCACTGATTGATCCGCATCATTACAATCAATCCACTGGAAACCGGCCGGATCAAAATCAACCTCATGCAAAGCCGGCACATCCTGATACAGATGATTCATGTCACGCATCATCAGTTGCAAACCGCGATGCGGCATAAAGTTGGCCTGATCCCATGGCAGCGATTCATCAAAATTCCACTCTGGCCACTGGCCGAATTCCAGCCCGTTAAACTGCAGCTTTTTGCCCGGGTGGGCATACATAAAGGCGTATAACAGCCTCAAATTGGCAAATTTCTGCCAGTCATCACCCGGCATTTTCTGTGGCATCGAACCCTTGCCATGCACCACTTCATCATGTGAGAAAGGCAGGATGAAATTTTCGGTAAAGGCATAGACCATAGAAAATGTCAGTTCATAATGATGATAGGAACGATGAATCGGATCCTCTTCGAAATAAGCCAGCGTATCATTCATCCAGCCCATATTCCATTTCATGGTAAAGCCCAGTCCGCCCAGATAGGTCGGACGCGATACCATCGGCCAAGAAGTAGATTCTTCAGCCATCGTCACAGCACCCGGAAAACGTTCATGCACCAGACAGTTGAACTGTTTGAGGAACTCAACCGCTTCGAGATTTTCACGTCCGCCAAATTTATTCGGCAACCATTCACCCTCTTCACGTGAATAATCAAGATACAGCATGGAAGCCACAGCATCGACCCTTAACCCGTCGATATGGAATTCATCGAGCCAGAACATGGCCGAAGCAATCAGGAAATTGCGCACCTCGTTGCGACCGAAGTTGAAAATATACGTGCCCCAGTCCTTGTGCTCGCCAAGACGCGGGTCTTCATGTTCATACAACGGCGTACCGTCAAAACGAGCCAGTCCATGTGCATCTTTGGGAAAATGGGCCGGCACCCAGTCGAGAAACACGCCAATACCGGCCTGATGGCAATAATCGATAAAATAGCGGAAATCATCCGGTGTTCCAAAACGGCTCGTTGGCGCAAAATAGCCAACTGTCTGGTAGCCCCATGAACCGTCAAACGGGTGTTCGGTGATCGGCATCAGTTCGATATGCGTATAACCCATCCACTGACAGTATTCGACCAGTTGGTGCGCCAGTTCGCGGTAGTTGAGATAGTCAGAGCCATCACCACCCCGACGCCATGAACCCGGATGCACTTCATAAATACTCATGGGTTTGTCGGCTGCCTGTTTAATCGGTCGCTCTGCCAACCATTGTTTATCATCCCATTTATAAACTTTGCAGTTATGCACCACGCTGGCTGTGGCTGGCCTGAGTTCCATCTGCTGGGCATAAGGATCGGCTTTCTCAAACACATCGCCGTTTTGAGCGCGGATTTCAAACTTGTAGGTTTCGCCCTCGCACAGGCCCGGAATAAAGATTTCCCAGATACCGGATGAACCGCGCACGCGCATCTGGTGTTCGCATCCATTCCAGTGATTGAAATTACCCACGACCGAGACGCGCGAAGCCGCAGGGGCCCAGACTGCAAAACCAACGCCATTGACCCCTTCATGCTCGCGCATATGCGCACCCATAATGCGATATTTCTCGAAATGATTACCCTCGCCAATCAGGTGTAAATCCATCTCGCCAAGAATCGGTGAAAAATTGTAGACATCATCCAGCTCCCAACGGTGCTCATCATGGTTTTCAATACGGAAACGATAGGCTTTATCAAAGTTGCCACCCTTCCAGTGCTTCTCAAACACATCGGTGCCTTCAATACGTTTCATCACCTGGGCTCTGCCGCCCTCGGGCAACAACCACATTTTCTCAGCCTGCGCACTTAATGCGCGTACAACAACGCCACCGTTCGGATGCTCATGCATACCCAGCCAGCCAAATGGATCGTGTGACCGTGCCTCAACAACAGCCCAAGCTTCAGGTGATAAAATAGTTTTTTTCATGCATAGCCTCGCTTTAAGTAACTAGTAAAATCTATCCAGCCAATCAGGTGATTACGGTGGGTTTATCGCGTCCGGTCAGTTCTCGCAATTGTGATACCTTATCGGCTGCTGTAATCATATCAGCCAGCGCATCCTGTGCATCCAGACCGTGCTTGCTGCTATCAGCCTCGTAGGATTCCAGATACAGGCGAATTGTTGCGCCGCTGGTGCCGGTTCCGGAGAGGCGGAAAATAATACGCGAACCATCCTCAAACAGAATGCGCACACCCTGATTTTCGCTGACGCTGCCATCGACAGGATCGGTATAGGAAAAATCATCACAGCTTGCCACGCTCCGCCCTGCAAGCTGCGTACCCGGCAAAGAAGTGAATTGATCTCGCACATTTTGTAAAACCTGCGTCGCCGCAGCCGAATCCACGCCTTCGTAATCATGGCGGGAATAATAATTTCGCCCAAACTTGCTCCAGTGATCCGTCAAAACTGATTCAACAGACTGTTTGCGCACCGCCAAAATATTGAGCCAGAACAGCACCGCCCACAGGCCGTCTTTTTCACGCACATGATTCGAGCCGGTGCCGAAGGATTCTTCGCCGCACAGGGTAACGCGATCCGCATCCATCAGATTACCGAAAAATTTCCAGCCGGTCGGTGTTTCATAGCAATCCAGACCCATCGATTCGGCCACACGATCCGCCGCAGCCGAGGTCGGCATGGAACGCGCTATGCCGCTAATGCCGTCAACATAACCCGGTGCCAGCGTAGCATTGGCCGCTATCACGGCCAGAGAATCGCTCGGAGTGACAAAGAAATGACTGCCGAGAATCATATTGCGATCGCCATCGCCATCGGATGCCGCGCCAAAATCAGGCGCATTATCGCCGTATAATATATCCACCAGTTCATGCGCATAGGTGAGATTCGGATCGGGATGGCCGCCGCCGAAATCTTCTTTCGGCTCGCCGTTGATCACCGTGCCGGCAGGTGCGCCTAATTCCCCTTCGATAATCGCTTTGGCATACGGGCCGGTTACAGCATGCATGGCATCGAAAGCCATGGAAAAATCACCCGCAAGCAAATCCCGAATGGCGTCGAAATCAAACAGCGACTGCATTAACCCGGCATAATCGACCACCGCATCAATCACGTCCACCTGCATGCCAACCAGCTCAAAACTGCCTGTTTTATCCAGATTCACATCGGCGCATTCTATTATGTCATAATAGCTAATATCTTGCGTGCGGGCATAAATCGCTTCAGTCACGCCTTCCGGGGCCGGACCGCCGTTGCCAATATTATACTTGATGCCGAAATCATCATCCGGGCCGGCCGGATTGTGGCTGGCGGAGAGAATCAGGCCGCCATATGCACCATATTTACGAATCACACAGGAAGCAGCCGGCGTGGATAGAATACCGCCCTGCCCTACCAACACTTTGCTGAAGCCATTGGCTGCGGCCATTTTGAGAATGATCTGAATCGCCTCGCGATTATAATAACGGCCATCGCCGCCCACCACCAGCGTCTGACCGGCGAAATCGCCAATCGAATCAAACACCGACTGTACGAAATTTTCCAGATAATGAGGCTGCTGAAATACTTTGACCTTTTTACGCAAACCGGATGTGCCAGGCCTCTGCCCATCAAACGGGTTCGTTGAAACGGCTTCAATCTGCATGGAAATTCCCCCCTTTATGGCTGCGGCATTCTAACGGAATGCACATCTTAAAACCATCTTAAAACGACATGGCGAATTCCGGTGCATACTGCTAGAGTGCGCTTCAAATTCAAGCGAGGGTAAAGGAGACAATCATGGTTCCAAGCAGTGAGGATCACATCGGTCCGCAAATGGAGCGTAACATCAGTAAGCTGACATCCAACACGGTTGCCATGGTGCTGGCCGGTGGGCGCGGCTCACGTTTAAAAGCACTGACCGACTGGCGCGCCAAACCGGCGGTTCCTTTCGGCGGCAAGTTCAGAATCATCGATTTCCCCATGTCCAATTGCATCAACTCCGGCATCCGCCGCATCTCTGTTGTCACCCAGTACAAATCACATTCCCTGCAACGCCATCTGCAACGCGGCTGGAGCTTTATGTCCGGTCAGTTCGGCGAGTTTGTGGAAGTGCTGCCGGCCCAGCAACGCCAGGGCGAAGGCTGGTATGTCGGTACTGCCGATGCTGTTTTCCAGAATCTGGATATCATTCGTCATTACAATCCCGATTATGTCGTCATTCTGGCTGGCGACCATATTTACAAGATGGATTACGGTAAAATGATCGCGGCCCACGTAGCCAAAGGCGCGGATATCACCGTCGGCTGTATTCCTGTGCCGCTCGATGAAGCCAAAGCGTTCGGCGTGATGGCTATTGATGATGAATCGCGCATTGTCGAGTTTGCCGAAAAACCGGACAATCCAAAATCCATGCCGGGCGATGATACCCAGTCGCTGGCCTCCATGGGTATTTATGTATTTTCGGCCCAATATCTGCGCGCTCGCCTGAAAGCAGATGCCGCCGATGAATCATCCACCCATGATTTCGGTCATGATCTGATCCCGCATGCCATAGACAACGATAACGCCTTCGCCTTTCCGTTTATGGAAGGCAACACCAGCGCATCCGGTTACTGGCGTGATGTGGGCACGATTGATGCTTACTGGGAAGCCAATATTAATCTGGCTGAAATCTCCCCGGATTTGAATCTGTACGATACAAACTGGCCCATCTGGACCAATCAGGAACAACTGCCGCCTGCCAAGTTTGCTTTTGACAGCGATGATCGTCGCGGCATGGCAGTGGATTCGATGATTTCTGGCGGTTGCCTGATCACCGGCTCCACCATCCGCCACTCCGTGCTGTTCTCCAATGTGCGCGTGCACTCGTATTCGACTGTGGAAGATGCCGTCATCCTGCCGGATGTGGAAATCAGACATAACTGCCGCATCAAACGCTGCGTGATCGACAAGGGTGCCATCATTCCGCATGGCACCGTCATCGGTGAAGACCCGGTTGAAGATGCCAAACGCTTTTATGTAT
Organism: uncultured Zetaproteobacteria bacterium; assembly: GCA_964622755.1. GTDB lineage: Bacteria > Pseudomonadota > Zetaproteobacteria > Mariprofundales > Mariprofundaceae > Mariprofundus. The sequence continues at coordinate 367 of CAZUVA010000061.1, read as the reverse complement.
CCGAAAACGGTATTGTGCTGGTTACCCCTGAAATGCTCGGTCAGAACCTGCACGAAACCTGATTCTGTTTTTTCATTCAGGAACAAGACAAAACCTTTTCACCGCAAAGGGCGCTAAGGTTCGCAAAGTTTAAACAGGCAAATAAGCATCAATAGATCATAACGCTGAATCTTGCTTTTGACTTCCTTGCGTACCTTTGCGTCCTTTGCGGTAAAGGTTCTTACATAAGTTTTTTATAACATCTGGAGATTACCCATGAGCCAACCCTTATCTGTTATCTTTTACTGGCATATGCATCAGCCTTTTTACCGTGAGGCGGATACCGGTCGTTATCATCTGCCCTGGGTTTATCTGCATGCCATGAAAG
>CAZUVA010000060.1:0-6682 GCA_964622755.1 uncultured Zetaproteobacteria bacterium | reverse complement strand
GACACCTAGACTCGCCTCATGCCTGTAATTTTCAGATGGATTTTTTCCGGTTGTATAAGCCGTTCATTGATTATGATGACAACACTGCTGGCTATTTATGTCATTATCGAATCATTCGATAAAGCTCGTTATCTGGGCCATGGACTGAGCACCAATCTAATGCTCGAATACATATTACTGAAGATGCCATTCATGATCTCGGAATTCATGCCCATCATGGTTCTGATCGGTGCCAGCGTTTATCTCATTGAGATATCCCGTCATCATGAAGTCGTCGCCCTTCGGGCGGCGGGACTGGGCATCAACAAGGTATTGCTTCCCCTTCTTACGGTTGCTTTTCTGGCATCATTACTGAGTTTTGCGATTGGCGAGTGGATCACGCCCGTTACCAATCAACGGCTGGATACGATTGAGCAGGTAAACATTCAGCACAAACAGAACCCGAAGCACGGTGTTCAATGGCTAAAAGATGGACACAGGTTTTTTCGACTAACGCCGTTAAATAAGAACCAATTCGCCCTGACCATGCTTGAAACCGGCAGTGCAGGCAACTGGATTCGGCGAATTGACGGTGCCAGAGCCAAATATGAACGGGGCATCTGGCATCTGAATAATGTACATATCAGCACCCCATCGATCGATGAGGGCATGCATGTCGAGCAGCAGGATAAATTATCCATAACATCCACTGCCGGGCCTGAAACAACCGGGTTACCCCGGCCACGGCATATGGATTTCTACCAACTCTATCATTACATCCATGATCTCGAACGGGCGGGTTTAAGCGCCAGTTCCTATAGCTATGCTCTTAACCGGAAATTTTCCGCTCCGTTCTCCTGTTTGCTGATGGTGATCCTCGCTACCGCTTTATGCCTTGGCAGCGGTGACCGCAACAGCCGGGCATCGTGGAGCCTGGTGCTCACCATTTCGCTGGGGCTGGCATTCTATATTGTGGGTAATGCTGGTCATCTGTTAGCCAGCAGCGAACATTTACCGGCGGCTTTCGCCGCCTGGCTACCCAGCCTCGTATTCGGAGGTATCGCCATTTTTCTCCTGCTCAAACGCGAAGGCCACTAACCCGGACTATTCATGAATCGGTGTGATAATCTAAACCAGAGCATTGAACCATAAAGTCTAACCGAATCAGAAATACCAGTCAGCACGAACAGCATAGAGCGGTTCAAACACGGCGAATTCGCTGCTTCCACCGCCTTGCGGCAACTGCGCGAAAAAACTTAAATCCATATTTTCGTCTACCGACCAGGTGATCGACGGTGCAATAAACCAGCCGGATTGTTGTAGATCAGCAATCAACAACAAATCAATGCGCCACAGCGGCGTCAAATCATATCCGAGCATGCTGCCGAGCAAATGGTTTGAACGACTATTCAGCCGATCCTGCTTAAACCGTGGAGAACCGGCCACACCATTATAAAAATATTCCAGCGCCATATAAAGGCCGTTGGAAAACCATGGGTGATGCAAGGTATAATCGATGCCAACAGACAGCTGCCCATATCCTCCGTCCAGCGGATTTCTTGCTTGCATCCATTCCAGCCGCACACCGGCATCACCCATGTTACCGGTAATATCGACACCAAACATATTTTCATTATTGATACGTCCGGCCATCAGCGCCAGATCAAATTCGCCGAATGTATCCTGCCATCTGAGCGCCAGTTTACGCGATGTTCGGGAAGATGGCCGAGCAGGAGCAGCAACGGCTATCAAACTTCCATTGCCCGCATAGTTCCATTCAATTCGGCCTGCATCCACACCCAGCTTTTGATCCGGTTCCAGTGCAGTCGGCTGTACCGGATTAAAACGATCTGTCGGATTCCAGATCCGCCCTGATCCCCATGCAATACGCTGTCGACCCAGTTTGACCCGCATCTGCCCGGCTTCATATTCAACCCAGCCCCGATACAGATCATGCCGCCAGTTGAAATGCATGCGCCGGCTTATCGTTGCACTGGCATCCAGCCATGTCGGATCGGGTTGGCGCAAAACTGCAGCCAACACAGGATCAGCCACCAAACCTCCCCATAACAGCTCATGATCATAGGCCAGATGAAATCGAACATGCCCATAGTCGTCATCCACTTCCAGCCGCAAACGATTCAAATCGGTTGTTCTGTTCTGTTTCAAGCTATCGTGTGTCTCAAACAGCAGGTTGGTATATTGGCCGGAGAACTCCAAAGCTAACCCCGGTTCAATCAACAGCACTGAAAAAAGCCATGCAATAAATAGCTTGGCAATGATTTTTTTCCTACTCATGTTCAATCGTGGTTCAAACGGTTTTGGATGGCACTATTCGCCCATCCTGCATGGTAATCAGGATTCGCGCCGAGGCAATCACGGCCGGATCATGGGAGGCAATGATAAATGTCGTGCCCTGCTCTTCATTGAGTTGTCGCATCAAACCCATCAGCGATTCACCCGTATGTGAATCAAGATTGGCCGTGGGTTCATCAGCCAGCACCAGATCAGGTTCAGTTGCCAGTGCCCGTGCTACAGCCACTCGCTGCTGTTGGCCGCCGGACATCTGATCAGGCCGGCGGTTTTCAAATCCTTGCAGGCCCACTTTGGCCAGCCACTGATCGGCCAGCCGGAAACGCTCTTTTTTGTCCATACCTTGCAATTGCAGCACATAAGCAACATTTTCACGCGCACTCAATACCCGAATAAGATTATAGGCCTGAAATACAAAACCGAGATGATGCAGACGAAACTTTGCCCGCGCAGAAGCCGTCATACTCAGCAAATCCTGGCCGGCAATCACAAGTGAGCCTGAGTCCGGTCGATCCAGCCCACCCAGCATATTCAGCAGCGTTGTCTTGCCTGAGCCGGAACGTCCGGCCAGCACCACATACGCCCCCCGGTTGATCAACAAATCGACACCAACCAGCGCCGCCACCTTCAACTCACCATTTTCATAATACCGGGTCAGACCACTCGCCGAAATCAACAGCTCAGGCATGCGTTTCTCCTTCCATCTTGAACCGCAAAGTAAATCTATATGCTGTGTAATCGCGAATGATAAACGATACTATAAATAATTCAGTCAACCGTAGATTTGCCAGAAACTGATTTTCCTTTGCGTACCTTTGCGTCCTTTGCTGTAAAAAGGCTTTTGACTTCTTCATCTCACAACTCTCTCAAGGCATGAACCGGTTCCAGTCTGGAGGCTTTCCAAGCCGGGATCAGGCCTGCAATGATCGCGCCAAACAGCGAAGCTCCCAGAATACGCAGAACGCTGTCGGCCTGCAGAAGCGGATGGATAACCGGATCCATGTACATAAACGAAAAGGCAATGGCGAATTGCGACAGGTCAATGCCATATTCACCATACCATAGCGACAGACCGCCACCGATTGCAAAACCGCTCAACCCGCCGATGAATACCAGAATTACCGTTTCCCAGACTACCATAGCAAACACCTGAGCCGGATTCACGCCCAGTGCGCCCATCAGTCCAAACTCGCGCACGCGCTCATGCATACTCATCAACATCGTATTGAGTACTTCAGCCAGCACCACGATAATTACAATCAGTAGCACAATCCAGGTATAAGCATCGGCAAAATCGGCCCATTGCTGTGCCATCGGGTCGATATCGAACCAGCGTAATACTTCCAGCTCTTGGCCTGCCAATGCAGCTTTCATATTTTTTGCCAATGGCGTGACCCGCTCGAAACTGTCTGCGCGAATCACAATATCGGTCACCGCCTGACCAAGCCCTAACCATTGTTGCGCGGTAGTCAACGGCACAATCACGCTTATATCATCCACATCCATCACTCCGGAATGGATCAGCCCGCGTACCCGAAATACTTCAGAAGCAATATCGCCACCCGGCACTGCTGCCATCAATACCAATTTATCGCCAATCCCAATACTGAGTCGATCCGCCAATCCATCACCCAGTACCGCAGCCCGTTTATCCCCTGCAGGTAGCCATACACCCGCCGAGATAAACGTGGCGAGCCGACTCAAACGTTGCTCAGCTTCCGGCTCTACACCATAAATAAACGCACCCGCATTAGCACCGGCACTGGAAGCCAGTCCGGATACACGCACGCGTCGGGCCATAGTCCGTATACCGGAAATATTGTTAATTGCCCCCATCACCGCTTTCGGATCAGTAATCCGTTGTGCCAGCTTGCGACTGTCTTCAAATCCCTCAGCATGAATCTGGATATGTCCGGTCATGGTCAGAGCAAAGTTGGTTTTGATCTGCTGCATCCAGCCGTCATCCATAGCCGAAAGGAATGTCAGCGCCGCAATACCAATACCAAGCGCTATAACTGTCAGTGCTGTACGCAGCGGATGCAGCCACAGATTCCGCCAACCCAGCTTCAAATAAATCGACAGGTTATCCATCAGTCAAAGCCATCCATCGGTCAAAACTTTTTCACCGCAGAGTACGCAAGGGACGCAGAGGAAAAACAGATATTATGCGATGAGCCTTCCATACGTTGATGATGTTTTATAACATAGAAATACATCATGATTTTAACCCAAATAGATTTTCCTCTGCGTACTCTGTGTCCTCTGCGGTGCATGCATTTTAGTTTTTTCTGATCAAACATGATGAATCGCCTCGACAGGTTCCAGTCGTGCGGCACGAATAGCAGGCCAGATTGAAGCTGCGATGGCCGCTGCCAGCACCGCTATAACCGTATCCAGCAAATGATTGTTATCAATTTCGGTATGAATAACCGGATTGAGGTAGAAGCGGGCAACAGAATCCATTTGGCTGGAAAGATCGATGCCAACACCATGAAAATAATATACCAGAGCCAGCCCTGCCACCGTACCAGCCACAATACCGGCCAGACCCAGCAGCAACGACTCTATCACCACCATAGCAGCCAAACGCAAACGACCACAGCCCAGCGCCATCATCACACCGAACTCATGCATACGCTCCAGCATGCTCATCAGCGCTGTATTCATAATGCCAGCAGCCACAATCACCAGCACGATGGTGAGGAAGATATAGTAAAACGCATTCTCCAGCTCCACCCACTGTTTCATCATCGGATACATATCGTACCAGCGCAATACCTCATACGATTTGCCCAATTTCGCTTTCAATGCAGCCGTTACCGGCTCCAGCCTTTCGGATGGCAATTGCATAACAATTTCCGAATACCTCCCGTCCATAGCGGTCATCTGCTGCAGAAAACCAAGCGGGATAATTGCCAAACCACGATCAATCCCCATCTCGCCGCTAGAGATAATACCAACCAGACCCAGCTTTTCCGCTGCCAGTGAACCATATCTGTCTTCAGTCAGAAACACGACGTCATCGCCAATGTTAAGACCGAGATTACGGGCAGTTGTCTTCCCCAACACGCATGCAGCTTCATCATTGTCCCGAATAAAACGACCACGATCAACCTTGGCAGCAATGCGCGTTGCATTCTTCTCCATATCAGGATTCATACCGAGCAGAACAAGCCCTTCGGAGGTTTCCTCGCCTGCGGCCAGCGCGAAAGTGCGCAGTCGATAGCTGAAATTGCTTACCCCGTTCGTCTTTAACAGTTGGATAACCTGTCCGGAATCCGGCACTGTTTTCACAAGTTGTGGATGATGAAAAAAACCACTCGCGTGAATCTGAATACTACCGACAATCACCTGCTGCAAATTACGCATCATGCTATTGTGCACACCATCATTAAAACCCCAGAGGAAAATCAACGAGGCCAGACCCAACGCAACCGCCGATACAGTAATCAGGCTACGGCGAGCATTACGCACAACATTGCGCCAGGCTAGTGACAGCATCAGTGCCCGCTTTGACGCAAGTTAGCCCGGGTGAATATCCGTGCCCTGATCGGCACATTAAAACTGATGTTCTCCAGTATCATCACCGTGCGTTTTTCGGGTTTATCCATCGGATGCATGATCCAGCGGGAAGGGATATCTCGACCCCCCATGTGCCTGACCTTATCGAAAGTCAGCTGGCGAATATGTTTGCCATGCTCATCATAATAATCTTCGGAAAGCGGCATGGCATCGTGTGTAATACGACGCACAATCTTGCCCCAGACTACGGGGGTATCCGGTTTCGGTACCGATTCAACCACATAAACACCATCCACATCTGTCAGCAGTTTGTGCTTATAATCCGCCACTACCGATTCCATCTTGACCAAGTCATCATTGGTAAAATCCGACCCCATCCAGTTGGAAAGCATCATTGACGGCGGTATACGGATATCGCGTTCCAGCTTGGGCAGATACATCCACAGATTTTCGCCATCTTTGAGCCAGGTGGTATTTTTATCTTTTCGGGGAGCAAGAATACGAATAAAAAAACGTTTTTTGGTACGATCATCCCAAGCATCCAGCCGCACTTCGCGTTGCCAGTCTGCAGTCTCGATACGCATACTGTATCTGGCAATACTGGTATCAGAGCGGAGCCTGTCCTGCACCTTCCTGATCAGATCGCGAGCGACCGCATCACTTTGACCACTATCCGGATCATCATTCTGACAATAGCCTGTTAGCGGCATTCCCGCCAAAATGAGCATCAGTATCGAAAATATGAACAGTCTCATGTCTCGATTGTATCCCTATCCGGAAGTGTCGTGAAGACTGACTCCATCCATTCCAGCCGCACCCCGGCATCATCCATGTTGCCGGTAACATCGATACCAGACATATCTTAGTT
>CAZUVA010000059.1:0-6702 GCA_964622755.1 uncultured Zetaproteobacteria bacterium | reverse complement strand
ACTGCTTTTTCAACCTGTTGTCCGATCAGGTAGACGTAGAGTGGTATAGCCAGCAACACACCGAATTGCCAAAACAGCAGGCTTTGATCGATTTCAGCATGATATGCAACATAGGTATAGATGATCATGGCGAATAGCCCGATCAGGCTTAAGACCTGTGTGTACAATAGCATCGGGTTACCGAAACGCAGGCCGTTGCCAAGGATAATAAGCAGATAGAGGAAAAAGATGTAGCTGCTTTGGCCGCCATCAATCAGCATGGCATAACTTACGACGCCAATATCCAGAATCGGAAAAACCAGACAACGAAAAACCGAAAGCGGCGCCCGGCGAATCATTGGAATGGATATCAGATTGATCGCAAAATAGATGGTTGCGACAACCATAAGCCCTGTTTTATAGACCGGGAAATCTGCCGAATGAAACAGCATATATAACAGCCCTGCAGATGCAAAAAAAAGACGGGCATACACTTGGGAAATTTGGGTTGCCGCAAGGGATGTACCGCTCAGGTGAGCAGATTTTAGCATCCAGTCTTCAATGATATTCCTGTTTGACATTATCCCTCCGTAACAGAAGGCGAATCCGGAATCACTCCGGCAAGCCCCCTCTCATCATCAGGCAACAGGTTATCTGTAGCGTTGCAAGTCGTCTAGAGAGATGCTGAATTCGAGTGAACAGATCCTAACGCGCATGGCTTTTTACCACCCCGTGGTATGAAATATTGCCACAGGGTGGTAAAAAGCCATGCAGGCGCGTTGTTTATTTCATGTTAATACCCCCTGCATTATTAAATCAGTATTTCCATAGCTGTACGCATAACAATATTTGCTGGCAAGGCGTACTTTTCCGAACAATGATGTGATACGATGCGCGCCAGGCTGATCCGTTCATCAATTATGAATAGTTAGCTTATGTCTTGCCCGGTTAACGCAGTGGCGTATACGGGCTTTCTTCAGGAGTAGATGCATGTTGTATGTTGCCGTTCGGGCCGCAAGACGGGCAGGAGATATGATCGCTCGGGCTTATGATGATCGAGACAGACTGAAAGTCAGCCAGAAGTCAGATCGGGATTATGTGACTGATGTGGATAAGCGTGCCGAAGCGTTAATTGTCAGGGAAATTGCGCATCATTATCCGGGTCACGGCATTGTAGCTGAAGAGATGGATACGCGTATTCATCCCGATGCGCCGATTCAGTGGTATATTGATCCACTCGACGGAACAACGAATTTTATTCATGGCTACCCTCATTTTTCCGTGTCTGTTGCTGCATTCAAGTATGGCAAACCGATGCTGGCGGTCATTCATGACCCGATTCGTGATGAGACGTTCGAAGCACGCAATGGCGGTGGTGCATTTCTCAATCGAAGACGCTTGCGTGTGAGTGATGAAAAACGGCTTGAATATGCACTGTTTGCTTCCGGGTTGCCGTCATACCAGCGGGATACGATCAATATTTTCCAGTCGCGCATGGATGTTTGCATGCGTACTATGGATGGTTATCGGCGTGGTGGTTCAGCTGCGCTGGATCTGGCTTACATAGCAGCAGGCCGACTCGATGTGTACTGGGAAGCAGGGCTGCAACCCTGGGATATTGCAGCTGGCCTGCTTCTGGTACAGGAAGCAGGAGGGCTTGCGACCGGCTTGGATGGAGAAAGGCTGGATCTGGAAAAAGGGGATGTGTTGGCGGCTAATCCACATTTGCATCCGCTGTTGATCCGTTTGCTGAAAGTCGATTAGGGTCTTTCAATGAACTCTGACTGTAGCGATTAATCAGAATCAATATGAACAGGCCCTTGTAAACATGTATCAGTGAAGAGCCAGTGAATCATGCTGATTTTTTATATACTGTTCAAATGAGGAGTATACATTCATAAACGAATGAAAAATATTTTTCGGCATGTTGCAAATCAGGGTATGTTCTTTTGCATTGAGTGTTGCCTGAGGAGGGACGCGAATATAGGGATTGATATTGCCGAACATCATTCCTGAAGTCAGCTTTGTCACTTTTCCATCGGGGAGTTTTAGTTCCAGGCTGCCGGACAGTAGAATGTGGCAAGCTGGCATTTTTTTCTCAGATTCCATGATGGCGGTTCCATCGCTGTATTCATTGACTGTAGATTCTTCGGCTACCCAGCGATGGTCTGCTTCGGGAAGTTGATCAAAAGCAGGCAGACTGTGGGTCATTGCATGCACCATGCGGTTTTGCACGGTTCGGATCAGATAGTCACTGGCCATGGGGGAATGTTTTATTAATTCCGCAATCGAGTGGTCTGAAAACTCGAGTAATATGGAAAGGTCTGATGCAACAACACTTGCCGAACGGCGTAATTTATAAACGCAGGCAAATTCACCGAAAAAGTCGCCCGACGTCAGCTGTTTCACGATGATCGAATTGCCATCTTCCATCCTGATCCGCACATCCACTACGCCATCAAGAATCAGATAAAAAGTTTTGCTGCTTTCACCTTGCCGGACAATTTTCTCATTATCGGCAACCTGTACCTGTTTCCCCTGTTTGATAAACTCCAGCGTTTCCGAATCTGATAAATGTTCGGTTAATGCAAAAATTTGCCCTGCTTCACTTTCAAAGCCATCAATGGAAAAGCGGGCCATATCCGACAGAGTGCGAATCGCTTCACTGTCCGGGTGATTCAATTGCTGGCAGAGGGTCAGAAGCCCGATAGCCTGGGCTGAGTTGCCGCGGGCCAACATCCGGCGAGCCATAGTCATCGCCAGAGCACGCGCCTGTTCATTTTCACCACTTTGACGCAACATATGAATGAAAGGTCTGGCAATATGCAGGTCTTCAGGAAAGGCCTGATGCAGCATTTGGTAGCTTTGCATTAACTCTTGTTTATTCAACGGCATGATTGCAAGTGTAGCCTATCTGAAAGCCTCATTCCAATGCTTGAAAATTTCAATGGCAGGTATCAGCAAGGTCGTAGAAGATGTTCAGCAGGGTAGATTTGCGACTTCAGTCATCCGGATAATAATTAACATTACTTGGGTATAGCCAGAATTGACGCTAGATTGTGCGCATGACTGAACCCCAACCTCTTTCCGGCCGTGCTCGCGGCACTATTCCTTTCGCTCCCGAAGGGTGGCGTTTCATCATTCCAACAGCTGTGCTGACAGTGTTTTTCTGGATACTTGGCTGGATGGTTACATTCGCTGTCCTGTTTGTGCTGTTGTTGTTCATGCTGAATTTTTTCCGTGATCCAGAACGCGATTTACCGGAGGGTGATGACCTGTTTATCTGTCCGGCTGATGGCAAAGTTATCCGTGCCGAGATGATGGAAGCAGGTCATCAACGCGTTGATATTTTCATGAATGTGTTCAATGTGCATGTGAACCGAACGCCCATGAGTGGACGTATTACACATATGCAGTATGTGCCGGGCAAGTTTGTGAATGCCAGTTTTGATCACGCCACCGAGGAAAACGAACGCAACCGTTTTGAGATGACATGTGATAATGGCGATAAAATCGCCTTTACCCAGATCTCCGGCTTGGTAGCCCGCCGCATTGTCTCCTATGTTGAAGTTGGAGACAAAGTCGAGGCAGGGCAACGGATCGGTATGATTCGTTTTGGATCCCGTGTTAATTGTGAAATTCCCGCGGATTATGAACTGCATGTAAAAGTAGGTGATATGGTTACTGCCGGGTCGACGGTTATTGCACGAAAATCTGAAAATGAAGGTGGTAGTGAGGAGGATACTCATGTCGGAGCTTAAAGAGGCAGTGGGCAAGCGGGGCGTGTATGTGTTGCCCAGCCTGTTCACCACCATGGGACTGTTTTCCGGTTTCTATTCACTGGTTGCATCCATTCAGGGTAATTTTGAACTGGCGGCATGGGCGATTCTGGCTGCCGCCGTATTTGATATGCTGGATGGGCGTGTGGCACGCCTGCTGCATGCGGAAACGGAATTCGGCGCTGAATACGATTCATTATGCGATATGCTGTCGTTTGGCGTTGCGCCTGCCGTGCTGGTGTATTTATGGGCGCTGGTCAACCTTAGCCCTGAAATGCACAGATTGGCATGGCTGGGAGGCTTTTTTGTGGTGGCCTGCGCAGCACTGAGGCTGGCCCGATTCAATGTGCGGCATGACGAACAGGATCAACGCTATTTTCAGGGGCTTCCAACGCCGGGGGCGGCGCTATTTATCGCCACGGCGGTGCTGTATCATGTGGATATGCATGCGGAACCGTGCCCGTGGTTGTGGCTGGGGCTTTCGGTGTTTCTATCATGGTTGATGGTGAGTAATGTCCGTTTTATTTCCGGCAAGGATGTGGATCTGAAAAAACGGCGTTCATCCGGCATGCTGGTGATTATGATTGCGGCCATTGGCTTTCTGGCTGTCGATCCGTACCGGATGCCATTCGCCATTCTGTTCGCCTACTGTATGCATGGCCCGCTGTTGAGTCTGTGGCAGAAATGGAAATTGTCGCAATATCGGACTAAAAGACGGCAGCGCAAACATCACGGCGACCATGATGATGCGGCATGAATGTTGACCGCTGCATATCCCGGTGGTCATAATGCGCCCTATGAATATTTGGTTCGAGACTCTGAATACTGCAATGAAGTACCTGCTACTTCGAACGGGCTTGTGCGTCTGCTGAATATGTTTCAGCTACTGATGTACAGGCCGCGTTTTCGCGGCCTTTTTTGTTTTTCGGACAGGTGATGCTTTCACCACGATGGTTCACCACAAGCACAGGAGAAAATGATGTCTGACCGTTTACACATATTTGATACAACCCTGCGTGACGGCGAGCAGTCACCCGGTTGCTCGATGAACATCGAAGAAAAAATGCGTGTAGCTCACGCGCTGGCAGCGCTTGGCGTAGATATCATTGAAGCCGGTTTTCCCATTGCGTCGCCGGGTGATTTCGAGGCAGTGCACCGCATTGCCAGCGAAGTGAAGGGGCCACGCATTGCAGGTCTGGCACGGGCGGCAAGCGGTGATATCGAGCGGGCGGGGGCAGCGGTAAAACCGGCTGGTGACCGGGGGCGTATTCATACATTTATTGCGACCAGTCCGATTCATATGCAGGCCAAATTGCGCATGACGCCGGATCAGGTGCTGGAGCGCGCTGTGGCTGCAGTGAAGCAGGCGCGATCATTAGCTCCGGAGGTGGAATTCTCGGCTGAAGATGCCGGTCGTACGGAAATGGATTTCTTGTGTCGTGTTGTTGAGGCGACTATTGCTGCCGGTGCGCGCGTGATCAATATCCCGGACACGGTGGGTTATATGACGCCGCTGGAATTTGGCGGTCGCATTCGCGACTTGATTGAGCGCGTTCCGAATTCGAATCAGGCTATTTTTTCAGTGCATTGTCATAATGATCTGGGTTTATCCGTGGCTAATTCATTGTCAGCAATCGAAAACGGTGCCAGACAGGTGGAGTGCACAATTAACGGATTGGGCGAACGCGCCGGCAATGCATCACTGGAAGAAGTGGTGATGATTCTGCGCACCCGTTCGGATCGTTATGATATCGAAACGGGCATTGATACGACGAAGATTGTGCCGACCTCCAAGCTGGTCAGCGGTATTACCGGTATGCCGATTCAGGCTAACAAGGCTATTGTCGGTGCCAATGCCTTTGCGCATGAAGCGGGTATTCATCAGGACGGTGTGTTAAAAGCCAAGAAAACCTATGAGATTATGACGCCGGAATCGGTGGGGTGGAATACCAATCGCATGGTGCTCGGCAAACATTCAGGCCGCGCCGCATTAAAATCGCGCTATGAAGAACTGGGTGTTGAGATTAATGATGCGTGCCTTACGCAGGTATTCGAGCGTTTCAAAAAACTGGCTGATAAAAAGAAAGATATTTTTGATGAAGATCTGAGGGCTTTGCTGTCGGACGATTCTAATATTGACGCCGAACGCGTCAAACTGGTCAGTCTGCATGCAGCATCGGGCACCAACGATGTGCCGGTGGCTGCGGTGGAACTGGATATCGAGGGCGAAACGCACAAGGCGACAGCGGAAGGCGATGGCCCGGTTGATGCAGCCTTCAAGGCGATTAAATCACTGGTCGAGCCCAATGGGAAATTATTGCTCTACGCAGTGAACGCCATCACTGCAGGCACCGATGCGCAGGGCGAAGTAACGGTACGTTTGCAGGATGGCGACCGCATCGTCAACGGCCAGGGCTCGGATACCGATATTGTCGTTGCTTCTGCCAAGGCATTGATTTCTGCTTTGAACAAACTGCCGAATATGCATGCCAGAGAAGTGCATGCGCAGTACTCAGGCGTGTGAACGTGAAGAGTGCAGGGAGGGGAGACTCTGCCCTCTCCATGAAGTGCAGGCGTTATTCGATTTAATCGGATGTAACCTGTGTTTTGCGTTGTTTGAAAAGGGTAGCTGCGTGGATGTTCCTGAAATTCCTCGAATACACTTTACAATGAAGTGTTGAAATAAACTGCTATACTCGACACTGGGAGGTCGAGGCCTATGAAGGCAAAGCATCAGCGCTGCAGGTTCTTTTTTGACTCGGGCATCTATGATGGCCTCGCCTGTTTTGCTGAGTTAGAATCAAGAATCGCTCAGCTTCCGATCAACAAAGACAAAGGCGATGCCTTCGAGGTGTTTGCTGAAGCCTATCTGGCCACCCAACATATCAATCAAAGCAAACATATCTGGCCGTTTGAATCGCTACCGCCTTCGATAGCACAAGAT
>CAZUVA010000058.1:0-6714 GCA_964622755.1 uncultured Zetaproteobacteria bacterium | reverse complement strand
AATGGAGGGAGCCAATGTCCATCAAATCGGATAAGTGGATTCGCAGGATGGCGAATGAACATGGTATGATCGAGCCATTTGTAAACAGACAGATTAAAAAGAAAGATGACGGCATCGGTATTGTATCCTATGGCCTTTCTTCTTATGGTTATGATGTGCGCTGTGCCGATGAATTCAAAGTGTTCACCAATATCAATTCTGCTATTGTCGATCCAAAAGACTTTTGCCCAACCTCCTTTGTCGACATTCAATCTGATGTTTGCATTATCCCGCCCAACTCATTCGCACTGGCCAGAACGGTTGAATATATGCGCATACCACGTTCCGTATTAACCATCTGTCTGGGAAAATCGACTTATGCGCGCTGTGGTATTATTGTTAATGTGACACCGCTTGAACCCGAATGGGAGGGACATGTGACACTGGAATTTTCAAATACGACACCGTTGCCAGCCAAAATTTATGCCGGTGAAGGCGTAGCCCAGTTTCTCTTTTTCGAATCTGATGAAGTATGTGAAACCTCGTATGCTGACAAGGCAGGCAAATATCAGGGACAAACCGGCGTAACGGTGCCGAAGTTATAATGAAACTCTCCGACATACTGGCCAGTGCCGACAAACCACTCATCTCCTGCGAATTCTTTCCGCCAAAAACAGATAAGGGCGAAGAAAACCTGTGGAACTGCCTGAACGAGCTGCGCAGCATTGAGCCTGCCTATATCTCTGTAACTTATGGTGCCGGCGGTACCACGCAAGAGCGCACCAAAGGTATTGTCACCCGCATCAAGGATGAAACAGGCCTCTCTCCAGTGGCGCATCTGACCTGTGTGGGCGCCAGCAAAGCGGAACTTGCTGAATTGCTAGCCGATTACCAAGCTGCCGGTATCGAGAATATTCTGGCTCTGAGAGGTGATGCTCCGGAAGGTATGGATCACTTCGAAGCGGTAGCCGGCGGCTTTTCTCATGCCACCGATCTGATTGCATTTCTACGCACACAGGGTGATTTCTCGATTGCCTGTGCGACTTATCCGGAAGGACACCCCGAATCCAGAGGGGGTGTTGCCGATGACATCCGCTACCTGAAAATAAAACAGGACAATGGTGCCGATGCTGCAGTTACCCAGTATTTTTTTGAGAATGATACATTTCTCAGGTTTCGCGATGCCACCGAAAAGGCGGGCGTCACCATTCCGATCATTCCCGGCATTATGCCGATCGGAAATTTTGATCAGATCGTTCGCTTTTCATCCATGTGCGGCGCTTCCATTCCAGCCTGGCTGCATGAACAAATGGCGCCTGTCCAGGATGATCCGGATGCAGTCAAGGCACTCGGCATTGAACTGGCTGCGAAGCAGTGCCGCGAGTTATTGCAGGCAGGTGTGCCGGGTATCCATTTCTATACGCTGAACAAATCGGAAGCGACCATCGCCATTCGTAATCAGTTAACTGATCTGTTGTAGATTATTTTCTGTAACACCGGTGCTATGGCAATTTCTATCCCGTAACATGGCCATGCTAACGTTGGTTTCTGCAACGATAGCCTATGCATATCCGCCCGCCTTCCTGATTTTCAAGGATTATTTTCTGTGGTTTTTTGGCGTGACAATGTTTGCGCTTGGGATGGTGCTCAAACCTGATGAGGCGCGTGCAGCACTCTCCCGTCCATCGCAAATCGGTTTGGGTGTTGCATGTCAGTACTCAATCATGCCGCTGCTGGGTTTTGCAGCAGCAAGTCTTGCCGTATGGCAGGGTATCGCACCCATGCTAGCTCTGGGTTTTATTATTGTCGGTTGCGCACCGGGAGCCATGGCCAGTAATGTTATTACATATCTGGCTGGTGGTGCAGTCGCTTTTTCTATCGCCATGACCATGGTGGCGACGATGCTTTCTCCATTGCTAACACCAGCAATGGTGCAGTTCCTGGGCAGTGCTTATATGGATATTCCATTCTGGCCTATGATGCAGACGATCATCTTAATAGTAGTGCTGCCACTGCTGCTGGGCATACTACTACGTACACAACTTGGGCAACGCATTGCACAGGCAGAACAGATTGCCCCCGGCATCGCATCCATTTCCATTATCATTATATGCAGTTATGCGATGGCCGCCAATCATGATCGTATTGCTGAAACACCAATGCTGGTGATTACACTGGTCATTCTGCTTAATGCTCTGGGCTATGGCCTTGGCTGGGCAGCTGCAACGCTGTTCCGCTTCGATTACAGTTATAAAATCACGCTGTCGATTGAAATCGGCATGCAGAATGCAGGTCTGGGCGTAGCGCTGGCGCTTAAACATTTTCAGCCGGAGACCGCCTTGCCCGGAGCCCTGTTTGCTGTCTGGTGCATCATCACTGCGGCAGCCATGACCCGATATTTACATAAAAACACACCTGCTGTTGCTGCAGCTATTTAATAATGGTCTGGCACATGGAAGCCTCTGCCAACTGAATACGGCCCCTGGCCAATCGACATTCAGGTTGCTGATTTGGCAGCCTGATCGGGAACAACCGAACAATAGTGGAGCAATGAAGCTTTCATATACCCAGCAAAATGATTACCGTTTGCAACGGAGATGGAGATAAAACTTATGAAAATCTTATTCATTATCGTTGCCGTGTTCGGTTATATCGCCTCGGCTCAGGCCGAAACACGTTATATTGTCGATCAGGCCAAACTACCTATGCGCTCGGGGCAGAGTACAGGCCATTCGATTGTACGCATGTTGCCCAGTGGCACTGCCGTTGAGGTGCTCGGGCAAGCATCTACCGGATATACTCATATTCGTACCCGCAGTGGTAAAGATGGATGGATACTGAGCAGGTATTTAATGAAGGAACCTGCTGCCAGAACTCGCCTTGCCTCGGCTGAAAAAGAATTAAGCAATCTCCTTGCGCTCAAACAGAAGAAAAAATCGCTTGAGCAGGAGCGATCTCAACTCATGGAAGGCAATAAAAAGCTACAGGCAGAACTGGCACACATCCGCGAAACTGCTACCAATGCCGTTGCTATTGCTGACGAAAACGAGTCCTTAAAGGCCAAGACGGCGCAAGCTGAACAAATGCTTGAAGCATTGCGCCAGGAAACCAGCGATATAAGGAGTGGCGCCCAGCAACGCTGGTTTATGCTCGGCGGAGGCGCCATTTTATTCGGCATCCTGCTGGGACTCATATTACCTCGACTGAAAGTCCGTCGCAAAGACCGTTGGGGCAGATATTAAAAAGCGCATATCGCACCGAACCGGATTCACTCTTCCGCTGAATACAACAAACAGCAATCACCGGGTGTAGCCTGAATCCGGGTTTGGGTTAGCATTCAGCCATGGCTATCATCAATCGACGGGCGCGGCATGAATATCATATTCTGGAAACCTTTGAGACAGGCATGATCCTGACCGGGCCGGAAGTCAAATCGATTCGGCTCGGACAAGCCAATTTGGCTGAAGCACACTGCATTATCCGGCACGCTCGAATATTGCTGATTGGTTGCCATATCAGCCCCTATAAACCCGCCGCCATGAATAATCCTAAAGAACCGGCCAGATCTCGTGAATTATTGCTGAACAAACGTGAGCTGGAACGACTGATGGGAAAATTGAAAGAGCAGGGTTTGACGCTGGTACCATTGAAACTCTATTTCAACGAACGCAACTTCGCCAAACTGGAAATCGGTCTGGCCCGGGGCAAAAAGGCCCGCGATAAACGGCAGGACCTCAAAGAGCGTGATATTAAACGCGACCTTCAGCGACGCTACAAAATGTAGCCGCCAACATTCAAGCCATTCTACCCCAGCTTGCAATAAACGCACGGGAGCCTGACTCAAATTTCCCTGGCTGGTATCAATACGCGCCTGACATAGTGATCATCGATTTGAACATGTAGTGTTCTCGCCATGCTCAATGTATTGCTCGGCATGGCCGCCATTATTCTTGCCGGTATCGGCTGGCGCATTCTGCTGGGGCGAAAATCGGCTGAAATAATCCGCTCGCATCTAACTCAATCAGTCTACCATATTTTTCTGCCGGCGCTGGTGCTGCATGTACTCTGGCAATCTCCGGTTGATCTGAACACTATCCGCATTCCTGTAGTGGCATCGCTTTCAGTGCTATTATCACTGCTGGCTGCATTCCTGCTTTATGGTAATGGCGCTCTGGTGCGAGCTTTTTTATCGGGCAATCCCAATAAAAGAATTGGCGCGCTGTTGCTGGCATCTGCCTTTGGCAACTTCTCCTATCTGGGGCTACCTGTACTCAGCCAAACCTTTGGTGAGTGGGCTCAAGTCATCGCCATTCAGTTCGATCTGCTGGCCAGCACGCCAATTCTATTTTCTGTCGGTATTATTCTGGCACGCTATTACGGCAGTTCCGAAACAGGCATACATCCATTGCTCAGTCTGTTTCAGGTACCGGCAATCTGGGCCGCTGTTGCCGGTCTGCTGCTCAGTATCTCTGTTATCCCTATGCCGATCTGGGTGAATGAAACGCTGGCCACTCTCGGTGCTGCCGTGGTGCCTTTGATGCTCTTATCGGTTGGCATGGCGCTGCGTTGGCAATCCGGCTGGGCTGCGCGTATTCCAGTGCTCCTGCCAGTTTTATCTATCCAGCTACTGCTCATGCCACTGATTGCCTGGGGCGCATCTATCGGCGTCGGCATGCCAGAGCAATATTTGGCACCGACAATCATTGAAGCGGCCATGCCAACTATGGTATTGGGGCTGGTTATCTGTGACCGTTTCAAACTGGATGTGGCGCTCTATGCCGAAGCCGTTACGCTAACAACGGTTTGCGCCATGCTTACTTTGCCACTGTGGCTTGAGCTCGCATCCGGATAATTTCAGATGAACGGAAATGAAAGTATCAAATAACGTGTAAATTTACCCACTGTCACCAGCAGCACAAACGGCATCAGCCCACAGCGTAACAGTCCGGCCACCAGACACAGCGGATCACCGATAATCGGTAGCCATGCCAGGAGCAACGATGGCTTCCCCCATTTTTCAAACCAGACTTCTGCTTTCTCAGCTTGCCTTTCGGAAATGCCCAACCATTTCTTGTGCGCCGCTTTATTGCCAAGCCGTCCCATGGCATAGGTAATCAGGCTCCCCAGCACATTGCCCGCAGTCGCAATCATCACGAGCCCCATTGCATGGCTTCCTTCATTAAGCCGATAAAGCAATAATACTTCCGAGCCACCGGGTAACAGTGTTGAGGAAATCAGTGCAGAAAAAAATAGTGCCCAGTCCATGCACAAAATCTAACCCTATGCTACCATTACTGCATGATTTATCCCTTTCACTCACCACTTGGGCCACTCTCTTATGCGTGGAATGGAAAGGTATGCCAGCATATCTGGCTGGAGCAGCTTAAAAACGCAGAGGCCGAGCAGGATGACCCTGTTTCTCAGTGGTTAAATACCTATTTTGATGGCAAGGCCATGCTTCTGCCTTCGTTGGACAAACCGACTACGCCATTTCAGGAGAAAATGCGTGCAGGGCTGTTAGCAATTCCATCTGGAGAAGTATGTACTTACGGAGAACTGGCCAGAAAACTCGGCACGTCACCGCGCGCCATGGGACAAGCGCTGGGAGCAAACCCGTTACCGATTCTGATTCCCTGCCATCGGGTAGTTGCCGCAAACGGTTTAGGTGGCTTTGCCTGTGGTCTCGTCTGGAAGGAAAAATTACTTCAACTCGAACAAACACAACAGTAATTTCTATCATGATTACAACTTGAGACAATCGCATGGCTCGGTCATGATCAGCCCATGAAAATCGCCACCTGGAATGTCAACTCGCTGAATGTTCGCCTGCCCCATGTACTGTCGTTTCTTGAACAGGAAAAGCCGGATGTGCTGGCGTTACAGGAAACCAAACTGACGGATGAAAAGTTTCCGGTCGAAGCAATCCATGCTGCCGGCTACCAGATGGCTTATTCCGGTCAAAAAACCTACAATGGTGTTTGCGTATTGAGCCGCAGCATCATCGGAGACATAGTGACGGATTTACCGGAACTGGATGATCCGCAAAGGCGATTGCTGGCCGTAAGCGTGAATTCGGTACGCATCATCAATGTCTATATCCCCAACGGGCAGGAAATCGGATCGGACAAATACAACTATAAATTCCGCTGGTTACATGCATT
This sequence comes from uncultured Zetaproteobacteria bacterium, assembly GCA_964622755.1. Taxonomy (GTDB): domain Bacteria; phylum Pseudomonadota; class Zetaproteobacteria; order Mariprofundales; family Mariprofundaceae; genus Mariprofundus. Next base: position 574 of record CAZUVA010000058.1, on the reverse strand, counting down.
CCATCAATATCTGAAGACAGAACTGACCAGCCATAGCCAGTTGATCGTGCTGGGAGATTATAACATTGCGCCCACCGATCAGGATGTTCATGACCCGGGTCGCTGGCATGAAAAAATCATGTGTTCAACAGCCGAGCGTGAATGGTTTCAATCTGTGGTGGATCTCGGGTTGGTGGATACAGTCAGGCATATTCACCCGAATGAGCCCATGCATAGCTGGTGGGATTACCGCATGAATGCATTTCGGCGCAACTGGGGTATTCGCATTGACCATATATTGGCCACGCCATCAATGCCTCCGGTTGCGGCAAAAGTGGGGACAGATTACCGGGCTCTGGAGCGCCCCAGCGATCATGCGCCGGTTTGGGTTGAGTTTTCTCAATAAGCACTTTGACGCGTGACTGGTAAAATTATGCCCTGCCCCGAAACAAAATGGCCGTATGTGTTGTGATAAGGCTTTGCTTTCTGATGACGATGATAAAGAATTTGCGGAGCAGTGATATTACTGCATAAATATCTAAACGGGTGATTTATGAATTCCAAAGCAATCGCAGTCATGGCATCAGGCCGTGGC
>CAZUVA010000057.1:0-6735 GCA_964622755.1 uncultured Zetaproteobacteria bacterium | reverse complement strand
AGACTCCTGGTGGCCCATTCCTATGATTTGGCCACACAGATTCATGAATAGCGGCCACCCCGCTGCGCGACTCCCAATCTAGGAATAACGTTAGATTTTTTTCACCGCAAAGGTTGCCAAGGAGCGCAAAAAAACCATGCATTATTTTTTTGTTTCTCTTGCTATATGGTTTGATTTTGCCTTTTCTCTGCGTACTTCGCGTCCTTTGCGGTGAAAGTTTTTGGCTTTGTTATTCAAGAATCCGGATTAATTTTGTTGAAGCGTTTCCTGTTGAATCACAGTGCGCAGCTTGTCGATGCCCGTGCCCTTGAAGCTGGATGTCGGAATCGGGCTGAGCATACCACCCATCGCATCGGTCATTTCTTTTAAGCGTTTGGTGCGTTGATTGCCGGATAACTTGTCCGCCTTGGTGGCTACCGGCAACCAGCGCAGTCCACCTTCATTGAGCCATTCAATCAGTTGCAGATCAGAATCTTTGGGGCCGTGGCGAATATCGAGCAGCATCAGTACCAGCTTCAAATCCGCATGGGTCAGATACTCCTCAATCATATTGATCCAGCGTTTCTGTTCTTTTTTAGGTGCCCGTGCATAACCGTAACCCGGCAAATCGACAACCAGTAATTCAGCATCGACATCGAATAGATTGAGCAATCGGGTGCAACCGGGGCTCTTTGACGTTTTGACCAGCCCCTTGCGTCCGAATAGCGCATTCATCAAGGAGGATTTTCCAACATTGGAATGGCCGGCTACAGCAATCTGTGGCAGATCAATATCCGGAAACTGGCTCGAATCGGCTACCGATTGCAAAAAATGTGTATTGGGCCAGTGAATGCCCGGATGCATGCTTGAACTTGTCATGCCGCCAAGCTGACAACAGATCAGAACACCCGCAAGCGATAAGCATGTCAGCCACGAATCGACATAAATTCTCATGGATAAAGCTGGTGAATTTTTAGTAGGCGGCTAAGCTTGCACATTATTTAGGCATAAAGCCTCTTGTGCAACTGAACAGGATTGATGAACCCTATGACTACCAAACTGCTGCCCGGATTCACATTGGGCAATCATCACATTGATATACCACTGGTGCTGGCTCCGATGGCCGGCATTACCGATCTGCCGTTTCGCAAGATTTGCAAACGTTTCGGGGTCGGGCTGGTGGTGTCCGAGATGATTGCTTCCCGCGCTGTGGACATGGGCCGCGAGCGCACCGAACGCATGGCCGAACTGGGTGATGATGAGCATCCGGCCTCCATTCAGATTGCCGGGGCTGACCCGGTTTTTGTGACTGAGGCGGCGCGCTGGGCCGTAGGTCACGGCGCTGATTTCGTCGATATCAATATGGGTTGCCCGGTCAAGAAAATCTGCAAACAGGTGGCCGGTTCGGCCATGCTCAAGGATGAAAAACTGGTGGCGCGCGTACTCAAGGCTGTCGTCAATGCTGTTGAAGTGCCTGTGACGCTGAAAATACGAACAGGTTGGGATGATCATTCCAAAAATGTCGAGAATATTGCCCGTATTGCAGAGGATTGCGGTATTCAGATGTTGACGGTGCACGGGCGTACCCGCGCCCAGATGTTTCACGGCCATGCCAGTTGGGAAGATATCGGTTTGGCCAAGGCTGCCGTTTCTATTCCGGTGATTGGTAACGGGGATGTCGTCGATGCTGCCTCCGCCCGTGAAATGATTCGCATTTCCGACTGCGATGGGGTGATGGTCGGTCGTGCCGTACAGGGAAATCCATGGGTATTGGGTGAAGTACATGCTGTTTTGACCGGCACGCCGCTGCCCACACCACCCACGGCCAGCGATCGCTGGTTAGTCGTTAATGAACATCTGCATCATCTGGCCGAGCATCACGGCATTCGTACGGCAGCCAAACTGGCTCGTAAACATGTGATTTGGTACAGCAAGGGTTTGCATGGCTCGGCTGAATTTCGCCAATCGTTCCAGACCCTGACCGACTGGCAACAGATGCTGGATGTAGCCGCAGGCTATTTCCTCGGCCTGGGCGGGCATGTCTATCAGCACGCGCTTGAACCGGCACACCGACAGGCTTCGCTGGAGATTGCCCATGCGCTTTGAACAAATTTCCCTGTCAATTCTACCACTGCCGATGTTGTTGCTTGATAGCGAGGCTCGCGTATTACAGGCCAACCTGCTGGCGCAGGAAGCCTTGTGCAAATCCAACCGGCAATTACTTGGCCATCATCTGTCCGATGTGTTTTCTCCCGCTGTCGAGATTGAGCGTCTATTGTCATTGCTCACGCCATACGGCGGTGGAGTATCCGAGCATCATATCTGTATGCTGGATGGTGGCATGCCGGTATCGCTGCATCTGGGAATGCATGAGGGGGGGATTGCCGCTATTTTTGTGCCGGAAGCACATCGCTCGGAGGTAGAGCGCCATGCCAAGCGCCATGAAATGGCTGAGGCTGTGGCGCGTATCGCGCTGGAAATGGCACATGAAGTGAAAAACCCGCTGGCTGCGCTCAGAGGCGCCAGCCAGTGGTTGTCCGAGCAGAAGATGAATGCCGATGCCAAGGAAGCGGTTGAACAGATGATTAACGGGGTGGATCGAATCAGAGATCGAATTGATGCTTTTCTGCAGGTCGGCCCGCGTGCGCCCGTGCAGATGGAGATGACCAATCTGCACGCCCTGATTCAGGATATTATTCCGAATCAGGAGGGCCAGTACCCTGAGGGTATTTACATCAGCCGGGTATTTGATCCCAGCCTGCCCGATATTCTGGCCCATTCGGCCCGTTTGCGGCAGGCCTTCGAGAATCTGTGGCAAAATGCGCTGGAGGCGGCGGAGAGTAAAATCGAATGGCAGACCCGTATGGCGCCGCTGGTGCATCTGCCTGGCCATCAGGGCAAAGTGGTTGAAATCAGTATCACCAATGATGGCGCCATGATTCCTGAAGAATTGCATGATCGTTTGTTCGAGCCCTATGTGACGGGTAAACAGCGCGGTAGCGGTCTGGGACTGGCGCAGGTGGAGCGGATAATGCTGGAACACGGTGGCCGGGTGAATGTGAAAAGTGAAAACAGGCGCACCACCATGACGCTGCAACTGCCGGTCAAATCACTGAGCGACGGGTCGAATACATCCGGGGAGAAACAGCTATGAAAGCTCTGATTGTTGATGATGATGAAGGTATTCGCTGGATACTGGACAAGGTGCTACGCGAAGAAGGACTGGGTGTGTTGCAAGCCGGTTCGATTGCCGAGGCAAAAGAGGAACTGGCAAACGATGATATCGGCATTGTCTTTCTCGATGTCTATTTGCCGGATGGCAATGGCATGGATTTTCTGGCAACGGGCACGATGCAGATGCCGGTGGTGTTATTGACGGCGGAAACCACCTTTGGTCATGCTGCCGAGGCTTATCGAATTGGCGCGATGGAATATCTGCCCAAGCCGTTTGATCTGGATGAAGTACGCCAGTTAGTGCAGCGCGTGCGTCCGGTGCAGAAAGCAGCGGCGGCAAAGCCGGCAGTGAATGAAGACCTGATTATTGGTCGCAGCCAGGCCATGCAGGATATGTTTCGCACGCTGGGGCGCGTGGCGACATCGGATTTGACCGTTCTGATTACCGGTGAATCGGGCACTGGCAAAGAGATGGTTGCCCGCACCCTGCATGAGCGCAGCCAGCGCTCAAATAAAGCTTTTGTTGCCATTAATACTGCAGCTATTCCGGCTGACTTGCTTGAATCGGAATTGTTCGGTCATGAAAAGGGCTCGTTTACCGGTGCCGATAAAACCCGGGCAGGCCGCTTTGAACAGGCTGATGGCGGCACCCTGTTTCTCGATGAAATCGGAGATATGCCGGCTGCCTTGCAAGCCAAGCTGTTGCGTGTACTCGAAGAGGGACGGGTGCAGCGGGTGGGCGGAAGTCAGTCGAAAGTGGTCAATGTGCGTCTGCTGGCTGCCACGCATCAGCACTTGCCGGAAAAAATAAGCAAGGGTGAATTTCGCGAGGATCTGTATTACCGGCTGAATGTCATTCCTGTCCACATTCCACCCTTGCGTGAGCGGCGCGATGATATTCCGGAACTATCCATTCATCTGCTGGATGAAGCGGTGGAGGAACTTGGCATGGATGCGCCGATCCTGCTGGATGATGCGGTTGATTTGCTCTGCCGGCACGATTGGCCGGGCAATGTTCGTGAACTGAAAAATGTGATGCGCCGATTGGCCGTATTAACGCCGGGGGCAAGTATTACATTGTCCGATGTGGCGCTGGCGCTGGGCAATGTCAGTAATACACAACAAGATGAAGAGACGCTGGCTCAGGCTGTGACGCGCTGCACCCGCCAGTATCTGCATCAGCTTGGTTATGCCAAAGCGAGCAACCTGCATCAATATATGCTGGAACAAACCGAACCGCCACTATTGGTGCTGGCGATGGAACGCTGCCATGGCAACCAGTTAAAAGTGGCAGAGATGCTGGGGCTGAACAGAAATACTGTACGAAAATTACTGCGCAAATACGAGATAGATCCACAAAATTTCAGATAATCTCAGTGATACTTTTACCTGTCTGGAGTTCCCTTGGAAACTTCGGCGATAGCCATGCCGGCGACATAACCGGATGACCATGCCCATTGGAAATTGTAACCGCCCAGATGACCGGTTACATCCACCACCTCTCCGATGAAATAAAGTCCGCTCACCTTTTTGCACTGCATGGTTTTTGATGACAGTTCATCCGTATCGACACCACCCACCGTTACCTCGGCAGTGCGATAACCTTCGGTACCGTTGGGTTTGAGTCGCCAGTTGTGCAGCAAGGTGGCGATCTGTTGCTGCTGTTTTTCACTCAACTGACGAAGTTTCGCTTCAGACATGGGCGCTGTCATCCCGACACTGTCTTTCATCAGCAATTGCACCAGTCGTTTGGGTAGCAGTTCGGACAGAGCTGTGGCCAGTTGAGCCTGTGGCCGCTGCCGGCATTTCAGATCAAGAAATTCAGTAATATCGACATCCGGTAACACATTGATATCGAGTTCATCACCCGGTTGCCAGTAAGATGAAATCTGCAGCATGGCCGGACCGGACAGACCACGATGGGTGAACAGCATCGCTTCAGTGAATGATTGACCCCGGCATGAAACCGAAACATCCAGTGATATCCCGGCCAGCGCCTTTAATTCCTCTTTTTCATGGCCGGTAAAGGTGAAAGGAGCTAGGCCGGCAACAGGGTTGATAATATTGAGGCCAAACGATTCGGCTATTTTTAACCCGAATGCTGTGGCACCCATTTTGGGAATGGAGAGACCACCGGTAGCGATGACCAGAGATTCGGCGCTAAAGCCGCCGTTACCGGTTTTGAGCAGGAACCGGTTCTTCTTTTCTACGGACTGGATTTCAGTATGCGTGAGTATTCGTACCCCGAAGTCACGGCATGGTTGCAGCAGCATCTCGAGAATATCCTGTGCAGAATCATCGCAAAATAACTGCCCGTGGTTACGTTCGTGATAACTGATTCCGGATTGTTTTACCCATGCGATAAAGTCATCAGCAGAAAACCGTGCCAGGGCCGATTTGCAAAAATGCGGATTGGCAGAAATAAAGTTGGCGGCAGTGGTAAACCGATTGGTGAAATTGCAGCGGCCGCCACCGGAGATCAAAATTTTCTTACCTGCTTTGTCGGCATGATCGAGTACCAGCACCGATTTCCCGTAGCCTGCTGCGGTGCCTGCGCACATCAGCCCTGCCGCGCCGGCACCAATGATGATGGTATCATAGTCTTGCATGCCCGGATTGTGCCCATCCTGAACACTTCCGGCATCCTTCATCTGTTTTTCAGATACAGCTGTCATAATCCCATGTTCCATACCGTCTAATTGATTATTCAAGGAGATATGATGCAGCGACTGCTTTTATTATTGGGGGTTATGATCATGACAATGGGCACAGCAACTGCAAATGAAACAGAAACCGCCACATTCGCCGGTGGCTGTTTCTGGTGCATGGAACACCCGTTTGACGAATTGCCGGGCATCATTTCCACGACATCCGGCTATACCGGCGGTCATCAAAAAAAGCCGACCTATCAGCAGGTATCTGCCGGCACGACAGGCCATACTGAGGCGATGCAGGTTGTGTTTGATCCGAAGCGCATCAGTTATGCCGAACTGTTGCATGTGTATTGGCGTAATACCGACCCGACCACGGCTAATCGCCAGTTCTGTGATGTCGGCACACAATACAGGCCGGCTATTTTTTATCACTCCGAAGCACAAAAGCAGGCTGCCGAAAGTTCAAAAAAAGCACTGATACAAAATAAGTCATTTGACGGGAATATTGTTACCGAGATTACCAGGGCATCCTCGTTCTGGCCGGCTGAAGAATATCACCAGAACTATTATCTCAAAAATCCGATTCGTTATAAATTTTACCGCTATAACTGTGGCCGTGATCAGCGACTGGAGCAATTGTGGGGCGCAACAGAGTGAAACGCAGAACTTTTCTCCGGGCCGGACTTGCTGTTGCAGCGCTGTTGAGCCTGCCATTGGCTATTGATGCGGGCAGGGAAAGGAAGGGACGTATGATTGAAAAAATACATAAATCCGAGGCTCAATGGAAACAGGTTTTGACCCCGGAGCAATTTGATGTGCTCAGACAGGCAGGGACAGAGAGGGCATTTAGCAGTGCACTGAACAAGGAGTATGGTCAGGGGGCTTATGTTTGCGCCGGTTGCGATTTGCCTCTGTTTGAGTCGGATAC
>CAZUVA010000056.1:0-6787 GCA_964622755.1 uncultured Zetaproteobacteria bacterium | reverse complement strand
TGGGTGCGGCTGTTCATCAGATCACCCGCTTTATCCACCCGGATCGAGTAATCCACTCCGCGCTGGTATAGCCGCAATGTGGTATCGTGTTCAGTCGCGGTATCGATTAATCTGTAGGGTATCATGGTCTATTTCCTTTCTGTTACTGCAGGGTCGTATGCGGATGCTGGAGTATGGGGTGTGAACTCTGCATGAGAAGTGACTCAGAGCCGACCTTCACGGCGTAAACGGTGCATGACCATGCGGTGATATAAAAATGCGACCACAGGGCGAATGACCGGTAAGCCAATCAGCCATGCGATGGCGCGCAGGCGCGGCACCCGTTGCATCAGCAGAATATAGGCATCGATTTCAGAGAGAATGTGGCCATGCTGATCTTTGAGGTGTAACTCGGTCAGTGCCTTACTCGGATCAATGCCAAGTGCATGCAGCTCATCATCGCGCCCGGTAATATCCATCCAGCAGACATCATGACCGGATTCGCCAGCCATTTTTTCATAGTTCTCCCGATCCTTCACACATTTCGGACATGATGCATCGTAATACACGGTAATGTTGCTTGAACGCTCAGTCATCTGGTTACCTCTGCATCAAAGACAGATTGAACCTTCAGCTGTGACAGTGCAACCGGAACCTTATATCAAAGCAGGGTAGATTTTATTGGTGTAGCTTTTTCAGGGATATTGTGACCAATCATGCAGGAATAATGTCCAGACTTGTGGTATATTAATGATCGTGAATGAAGGAGGTGCCTAGCATGCGAATTGGCGTTCCCCGGGAGATCAAGAACCATGAACATCGGGTGGCGATGACTCCGACCGGTGTCGGCATGCTCGTTGCCGATGGTCATCAGGTGGTGGTGCAGACAGGTGCCGGTATGGACAGCGGTTTTCCCGACAATGATTTCATCGCTGCCGGAGCCTGTATGCTAGAAACTGCCAAAGAAATATGGGCCAGTGATCTGATTGTGAAGGTCAAGGAGCCACTGGCCGGGGAATATTGTTTTCTGCGACCGGATCTTGTGTTGTTTACTTTTCTACATCTGGCGGCTGTGCCGGAGCTGGCTGAAGTGCTGCTGAAAAAAAAGGTATGCGCCATCGGTTATGAAACGGTGCAACTGGATGATGGCAGCCTGCCCATTCTGGCTCGAATGTCGCAGGTGGCCGGCCGGGTGGCAGCGCAACTGGCGGTACGGTTTCTGCAAAAGGAGAATGGTACGCCGTTTCCCGGCAAAGGGCTTCTGGCTGGTGGGGTAGACGGTGGTTCACCTGCGTCGGTTTTGATTCTTGGAGCCGGCAATGTCGGTTTGAATGCCGCTGATGCACTGGCGGGGCTGGGGGCGAAGGTGGTGTTGCTGGAAGCCAGGCAAAGCCGGATTCGCTCTTTGCAGTCCTCGCTGCATGATAATGTTAGTGTGGTGCATTTTTCAGGCGAAAATCTTCATCATCTGTTGCCGGACTGCGATATTCTAATCGGTGCTGCGCTTGTTCCCGGTCAACATGCACCCGGGCTGCTAAGACGCGATGATGTGAAAACGATGCAACCGGGTAGTGTGTTTATCGACGTTTCTATTGATCAGGGTGGTATCTGCGAAACCAGTCGCCCGACCACCTATGATGAGCCGGTTTATGTGGAGGAGGGGGTGATACATTGCTGCCTGCCCAATCTGCCGGGAGCGGTGCCGCTGACCAGTACGATGGTGCTGACTGATGCGAGCTTGCCTTATATCCGGTTGATTGCGAATGACGGTGTAGACGAGGCAGCACGTTTGAATGTGGCGATATCGCGTGGTATCAACATTCGGAATGGTAAGGTGCTGCATCAGGGCGTAGCCGAATCGCTGGGTTGGCGCTGAACGGCATCCGTAGTTGCACGGAAGTGTCAGATAATCTGTTTCATCAGGTGCTAATCAGGGGGCAATGGAAGTCTGTTTATACTTCTGCAGTTGGATCGGTACATACCAGTGCTCACTGTTATATCCGATGCCGGCGGGTGCCGGTTTTACGCCATGAATGCGTTTGTGCATGACGGGCAGGGAATAGGGTGCAAACAGGAAGACCATGGGTACGTCTTTATAAATTTCTTCCTGCATGATGTCGTATTGGATCTTGCGTTGTTGCCGGTCAAATGTGCGACGGGCGGTTTCCAGTGCAGCATCTACCTTTGCATTACTGTAGGAAAGAAAATTGAACTGGCGAGGGCCGGTCTGGGATGAGTGCCAGATGGTAAACTGGTCAGGATCCGGCGATAACGACCAGCCGAGAATCACGGCATCGAATTGACGCTTGTTGATGAAATTTTCGATGAAGGCAGACCATTCCACCAGACGAATTTTGACTTCAATGCCGATTTTTTTGAGCCGGTGTTGCATGATGGTGGCAGCATCGGCACGCTGTTTGTTGCCATTGTTGGTTAAAATGGTGAAAGATAGCGGAGTTCCATCTTTATCGAAAATGCCGTCACCATCGGTATCACGCCAGCCGGCTTTGGCGAGCAGAGCCTTTGCTTTTTCAGGGTCATAAGGGCGTGGTTTGAGTTTCTGATTGACCCAGAATGTGCCCGGTTTATACGGGCTGGCAATGGTTTCTCCCAGACCAAGTTGAACGCCATCCAGAATTTCCTGCCTGTTGATGGCATAGGCGATGGCTTCCCGGATGCGAAGATCATCAAACGGTTTGCGTTTCAGGTTAAAACCGAGATAGGTATAAACAAAATCCAGATATTTATAGCGGGTGTAATTTGTTTTGAGTAATGGTTTGGTATCGAACAGTCGTTGGTATTGTACCGGTGTCAGGCCCACAGAATCCAGCCGCCCGGCCGAGAGCTCGAGAAACTGGGTTGCCCGATCCGGAATGATGCGGGTCAGGCGCTCATTGATCCAGACCGGGCCATCAAAATAATTCGGGTTGGCAGACATCAGAATAGACTGTTGCGATTGCCAGTCGGCCAGTTCATAGGGGCCAATCGTCGCTTTGGGTTTCCGTGATAATTCAGTTTTCATGATATCGACGTGCTCAAAGACATGTTTGGGCAAAATGGCCAGTGAAGACCATGAAGCAAGAGCCGGCGAAAAGGGTTCGCTGTAGTGTACAATAAATGTATGAGGATCGGGCGCCTCAAAACCGGACACCAGTGCATAATCCGCTTTATAGGCACTCTGAGTGTGTTCGCTCTGGATCAGTTTCAAGGTAAAGGCGCAGTCTGTTGCGGTAAGGGGTTTGCCGTCCGTCCACGTAAGCCTGGGTCGGAGGTGGAAAGTGATGGTTTTATTGTCCGTGGAGACATCCCATGATTTGGCCAGTTGGCCGACCAGATTCAGGTTTTTATCGTATTTGAGTAATGACAGATATAACAGCCCGGCAATGGCATGGCTGGATGCATCACCGGCAATCATCGGAATCAGATTGGTGGCATCGCCGATGCTGGCATCCACCAGTCTGTCTCCCCGGGCGGGGATATCAGACATTGCATCCGGGGCTGCATTTACGTTTGCGGCATGATTCGCATTCTGATCCGACCCGGAGCAGGCAGTCAGCAGGATAAGAAGTAGAAAGCCGGGGAGTCTGAAGCTCAGCTTGGACGCACCTTTGCATATACCCATAATATATCTCCGATGCGAATCGTACTGTTCATCGGAATTCTGTTGGAGCGGGCAATAGCTCCGGGTGTTGTGCCGAATCGATGGGCGATGCGCCATAATGAATCGCCTGAACGTACCTTGTAACGGATTCTGCGGTTTTTCGGTAGCAGCGGATTGGCACTGGCACCAGCGCTGGCAAGATGGTTAGCCGGCACTTTCAGTGTTTGCCCTATATGCAAATATTTCCCGATGTTCTTATTCAGGCTTTTCAACGTGCTGACACTGGTGTGATGCGTGCGGGCAATCTTCCACAGGGTGTCACCTTTACCTACAGTTTTATGGATAAACAGAGGCCCGGCCATGGTCAGTTTGTTCCGGATGGCCTCATGACGGGTTTCGGGTACATGAATAGTGATATTCGTTTTCAGGTATTGGGACTGATTCAGAAACGGGTTGAAACGGAAAATATCATTTTCGGCCATGCCACTGATCATCGCAAGCCTGTTAATATCGATGGGTGCGGCCAGTTCCACTTCACGTGTTTTGACGGGTTCCGGAAAACTGAATGTATGCTCCCGAATCAGGACGGCCATACCAATAATATGCTGAACATAGGCGCGGTTTTCTATGGGGATTGGCAGCCTGTTCAGGCCATCAGAACTTTTCCATGCCTGTTTCTTCAATTGTCGGGCCAGAGCATTCGGGCCGATATTGTAAGCTGCAAAAGCCAGTGGCCAACTATCGAAACGCTGATACAGCTGTTGCAGATAGCCAACGGCGGCTGCTGTGGAAGCATTCACCTCCCTTCTGCCATCAATTTTTTTGTTCGTGTGGACACCGAGGCCGCGTGCGGTGGCGGGCATCAGCTGCCACAGGCCGATGGCGCCCGAATGGGAAATGGCATAAGGGTTATAAGATGATTCGACAATCGGGACGACTTGCAGTGAGATCGGCGCGTTCATTTTTTTCAGCGTATCCAGCAGCCTGCCACGAACAAACCGGGAACGCTGTGCAATGGTCTCCCAACTGTGTTGGTAACGTTGTTGGGCCATTTTTTTTGCCAGAGCAATGTCTTCTTTCTGGAGGTCTGCAAGCAGCGGATCAGCCAGCGCTGCTTCTGAGCCACGAGCACCCATTTGGTCTGATCCGGCAGTTTTCTGTTCCGGCTGTTGATTCAGAGCCGGATTGATCGCATGAGAACAGCCCAGAGCAAGTAACACCGGCAGCATAACCAGAAACTTTTTCCATTTTCCGGATAATATGGTGCTGGCAGTAGCGTTGGCAGCCCGGATCATGAAATGCTTAAAACTTCAGTTTGTTGGGTTTCCGTATTTAATCTGTTCATCAAAACCATCCGGATTTTGGAGGTTCCTTTTTATCAAAACCGAAGCGGCGAATTGATTGGGCACGTAGCGCATCATCATAGATGATTTCTACGCCGCGTTTATGCATCTCTCCGGTATCCTCATCTTCAAACTCTTCATAGTAGGTCACACGATTCGGATGCAGGACACTTGTCAGTATCGGCGTGCCAAGTTTCTGTTCGATGCTGAATTTCGAATCGCCTTCCTGAATCAGGTTGATCTCGTTGAGGTCCAGCCTGTTGCCCTGATGGACAGGTATATGCAAGCAGCCGGCCAGCAGTAGACTGAATAGTGCGGAACACAATATATAATAACGCATCAGGCCGCCTCTACAGGGCCGCGATAGCCCCTCTCCAGTAGTGTGATGTAATCCTGCATACCCTTTTCAAGCGTCCATTCAGGTTGCCAGTTCAGCAGTTCGTCGGTAACAGAAAGATCCGCCTCGGTATGATTCTGGTAAAATGAGAACGGGTTATCAAAGTATTCAATGTCAAAATCGGTTTCCAGTTCCTTTGCAAGAATTTGAACGATATCGTTGAATGAGCGTGCCAGTCCGGATCCGACATTGCATACGCCGGAGCGGGGCGCATCCAGTGCAGCCAGATTGGCTGCAAGAATATCACGGACATAAACAAAATCCCGCATTTGATCACCATATTTGAATAAACGTGGTTGATTACCGGCTTTCACTTGCTCATACAATTGCAGAATCATTGACGCGGTTTTGTTGCCGGTTTTTTCATTTTTATGCGTTTCACCCGGTCCGTAGACATTGAAATAGCGCAGCCCGATAATCGGAGCTGCATGGGTTTCGTAGCGGCGACTCGCGAGGCGATCCATCGCCAGCTTTGAAAAGCCGTAGATATTTTCCGGGTCTTCGCCAGAACCCACCATATTGGGAGGGGGTGAATTACCATACGTGCCTGCCGAGGAGGCATATATCATACGCGTATCGGATATATGGCAGGCTTCCAGCATATCCGCGAAGGCGTTGGTATTGACCTCGATCATCAGGCGTTGATCCATGACGGTTGTGTCTGTAATTGCAGCTTCATGGAAAATGGCGGAAAAGGCGCCATCGGCGATTTCTTCGAGCAGAGCCGGATCATCGCTATCTGCTGCGCGCACCTCGCAATCCACATGAATCAGGTTGCGCCAGTCGCCGGATGAAAAGTCATCCACCACCAGCACATCCGTGCCGGGCCGTTTAACCAGTGCTGCTGCAATATTGGAGCCAATATATCCGGCGCCGCCGGTGACCAGTATACGTTCACTCATGCAAATCTGTCCCTCATGGCATCAATATTCATCGTTCAGTACCCTGCACCTTTCCACTGAAGTTGTAATGTCTGAAGCGCCCGCGTAGTGGCCTCATTACAGATATTATATCCAGCTTTTGCATTGATACTGTCGGTGATTTCAACGGCGTCATGATTGCGCAAGTCGGTATCGTTGAAACCTGCTTTAGCCAGCAGGCGCGCAATCCAGCTGCCTAAACCCGGCAATTGCGAGATGCGCACGATACGAATCAACTCATCACAACGTTCGGGCGAAACCTGATTGCCCGTAGCGGCGGAAAGTGACTCTGCGTTCTCTTCAGCCAGGGAATCAACCGGTTTACACAGCAATTTGAATATCACCCATTCGCTTTCTGACAGAAAATCACGATTTTCATGCAGGGGAAATACGCCCGGCAGTGCCTGTACTTTATGCATAGTCTATTTCACCTGAAAGTTATATTTTAATACGGGGGGGCGATGTTACGTGCCGTAATAATCTACGCAAGCACAGTGACTGTATTGTTACGATGCTTATGCGCACCAATTCGTTGGACTATCGCCAT
>CAZUVA010000055.1:0-6822 GCA_964622755.1 uncultured Zetaproteobacteria bacterium | reverse complement strand
CCTAGAGACCTCTGCATCATGCCCCTTTTGGGTTACATCTGCGTTTTCGCCTTGATGCGCTCCAAAATGAACGATGGTGCAGAGGTCTCTCCTACGCAGCTTTGGTTGCAATGATTCTCTGGCTCAAATATGCTGTTATGTTGCATGTCGGCATCATGAACTAGCCATGTCATGTCGTGATAGCTGGTGCTGAAACATCCTGATTTTAACTATCGTGTTTTTTTTGCCCCGGTGTTATAATGCTCTGACACAGCCTTTATTTACACCATTCACAAGAATCGCTAAGGTTCGCGCCCTTTTGGCAATACCGCTTTCGGGTTGCCTATTGGCAGGAGGATGAAATGGCACTGACCAAGAAACAATTGGTAGATTTTGAAAAGCAGTTGACCGACTGGAAAGCTGAACTGGAAGTCGGGCAAAGTGAGAACATGCAGTCCATGCAGGACCAGGAACAGACTTCGTTCCCTGATCCGACTGATCAGGCCAGTATGGAGACTGACCGTAATTTCGATCTGCGCATCAAGGATCGCGAACGTAAATTGATCAAAAAGATTGATCAGGCTATCGAGCGCATCAGGGAAGGAGAATTTGGTGAATGTGATGCATGTGGTGGTGATATCAGTCTCAAGCGCCTGCAGGCTCGTCCGGTAACCACGCTTTGTATTGAGTGTAAAACAGCGCAGGAACAGGAAGAACGAACGCGTCTCGACTGAATTATCCTGATTGAACCATCTTGGCTGAATTCTGAAAAGTCCGTTCACTGTAGCGGGCTTTTTTTATTGCATCATAAAAGGGGACGGCTGAAGCATTGCACGGCGGAAGGCAAAACGTAGAGTGGCCACATGTCTTATCTAGTACTGGCTCGACGCTGGCGACCACAAAAGTTTGCTGATCTTGTAGGTCAGGATATCGTGGTGCGTACCCTGAAAAATGCACTGGCCAGTGGTAATCTGGCACATGCCTACCTGTTATGCGGTATCAGGGGCGTGGGAAAAACCACCATTGCCCGTTTGATGGCGATGGCCGTAAATTGTCAACATCCTGATCATGGTGAGCCCTGTGGCGAGTGTGCTGCCTGCCGGAGTATTGCTGGTGGCGCTAATCTTGATGTGCAGGAGATGGATGCAGCCAGTCATACCGGCGTTGATGATGTACGTGAAATTCTCGATGGTGTGCGATATCCACCCGCTACATTAAAGACCAAAGTTTATATCATCGATGAAGCACATATGCTGTCCAAAAACGCTTTTAACGCACTGCTGAAAACGCTTGAAGAGCCACCGGCACATGTGATGTTTATACTGGCTACGACCGAGGCAGATAAACTACCGGTCACGGTGCGTTCCCGTTGTCAGCGTTTCGATCTGCGCAGGCTGGGCCAAAGCGAAATTGCCACCTATTTGAAACATGTATTCGATACCGAGTCCATAAATGCTGATACGGATGCCATTGCTGCCATTGCGCAGGCGGCGGATGGCAGCGTGCGCGATGGCTTGTCACTGGCCGAAAGGGTGTTGGCTTATTCATCCGGGCATTTAATCGTTACCGAGGTAATGTCGGCACTGGCTTTGGTGGGTTATGCGCTGGCATGTTCATTGTCCGAAGCGGTTTTTGCAGCTGATTCAGCGCGTGCTGTGCAATGCTTGCGTGATGCGGTTTCCAGGGGGCACGGGCCACGCAGTTTGCTGGAGGAGTTAAGTCGTTTATGGCATCAGCTGGCCTGTTTGCAGGCCGATTCCGGTTTGCTGGATGATGCGGTGGATGCGGATCATCGCGCCTGGCTGGCGCTGCAGGCAACACGGCTGGATACTCAGGCGCTGGATTTGCGCTATCAGGTATTATTGAATGGCATACGCGATCTGACACTGGTTGATGAACGCATGGGTGCTGAAATGGTGCTCATGCGTTTGTGCGGATTGAATGCAATATCTGCAGTGGCTGTTTCGGTTTCCAATCCTGATGATGGATCGCAAATCAAACCGGCCTCACCATCATTCAAGGATATTGAGGATGTTGGTACTGCCGGTTCACAACAGGGTTGTTCTCAAAAGAGTCATACGCTGTCTGAAAGCCCAAAAGAGGAAGTCGCCGTTGATCATTTACCATTATCTAAAACAACTGAGCTGGCCGGGCACACTTTCAGAACATGGCAACAGGCTGTGGAAGCCTTTGGTGAGGTAAAGCCGGGGGTGTCGGCTATGTTGGATCATGTTGTCTGTATCGAATTTCAGGACAGGGTTCGGCTGGCTCTGGATAAGCACCAGCAACGTGCTATTGCAGCCAGTGACCGTATGGCTTTTGCCGAATGGCTGGGGCGCGAAATATTGTGGGAATCACAAGCGGGACATGATGGTGAATCACTGTCGCAGGAACGCGCCAGACAAGCCAGCTATGAAGAGGCGCGTTTACGCAAGGGGGCGGAAGATGATCCACATCTGCAGGCGCTGATGCGGGAAATGGATGCCAGACTGGTCAAAGTTCTGCCTGCAGGCGTTTCGGATGATGAATAGTCTGCGTGACGTTTAGGGAAGCGCTGATCAAACCATGATGTACGCCTCGGCATCTAAAACGAACGATTTCTGCGTTAAAGATTTGAGCAATAGCGGTGCTATTACTTGCAATTTTTGTCTTGAACTCACCCGTTTTATATTGCCGTTTCATCAAACCAGCTTTAATCAGCACTTCCTTAGCCGGGTTTGCATAACTGAATGTGGATAAATAACAGGAGCGAATGAATGAATATCGGAAAGATGATGCAGCAAGCCAAAAAAATGCAGGAAAATATGAAACAGATGCAGGAAGAAATGGCTGCAATGGAAATTACCGGTGAGGCTGGCGGTGGCATGGTCAAAGTCATGATGACCGGCGATCAGCTTGTGCGTCGCGTCGATATTGACCCGTCCGTATGGGAAGAGCAGGACAAGGCATTGATTGAGGATCTGGTGGCAGCTGCATTTAATCAAGCCGTACAAAAAGTCAGTGAGATGCAAAAACAGAAACAGCAGGGGCTGATGTCAGGTATGCCGTTGCCACCCGGCTTTTCTCTTTGATTCATCTACCGGGCGTGCCGGCACCGCTGGCACGGGTGATCGAGATGTTGGCCAGTTTGCCCGGCATTGGCCCGAAAACTGCCATGCGGCTGGGGCTTAACCTGTTGTCGAGACCTGCCTCCGATTCCGAACATCTGGCTGAGGCGCTGAAAATGCTACATAAACAGGTTAGCTTTTGTGAAATATGCGGCTGTTTTTCCGAGCAGGGGCACTGTCAGTTCTGTACGGATGTGAATCGTGATGCGGCTGTGATCTGCCTGGTTGAGCAGCCGGTGGATGTGCTGATGATGGAGCGCGGCCATGGCTATCGCGGCAGTTATCATGTGTTGCGGGGGCGTTTGAGTCCTGTGGACGGGATTGGGCCGGAGCAGCTCAGATTGATCACACTGGACAAGCGTGTCGTGCAGGGGGTCAACGAGTTGATTATGGCCACCAGTGCAACGGTGGATGGTGAAGCGACCGCCCACTATCTGGCTAATCGTTATCAACATCAGAACGTACGGATTTCCCGCATTGCCCGTGGTGTGCCGGAGGGTGGCGAACTGGAATATCTGGATGAGCATACCCTGAGCAGGGCGATGGACCAGCGTGTCAGCTGGGATACAGCGGCGCTGTAACGACCTTCGACGGTGAATCCGCAACAGCTTGTTCAACGCTATCAGCAACTCAGTAGCGAGATGAAGGCGGCTGGTGTTTCGATGCTGGCCGTTAGTAAATATGCGCCGGATGAAGCGGTGCAGATATTGATGGGTGTCGGGCAGATACAATTCGCTGAGTCCCGGCCCCAGAGTTTGCGGGATCGGGCCAATCGGTGGCCTGACTGTGCATGGCATATGATCGGGCCTGTGCAGAAGAACAAGGCCAAGTATATTGCCCGCCATGCGGCCATGTGGCACAGCTGTGATAATTTGGAGACTGCCAAAGCCGTGGCTCGCCATGTCACCGGGAGGACATTGCCGGTGCTGATTCAGGTCAATATTGCCAACGCGCCAGGGCAGTACGGGGTGAGTCCGGATGAGGCTCCAGCATTGGCTGAAGCATTGGGATATGTACAGGGATTACAACTGGTTGGCCTGATGTGTATGGCGCCACGTGGCGGCGAAGTTCGGCAGGCGTTCCGGATAGTACGGAGCTTGCGGGATGTCCTGTTCGATGGAAGCCTGCCGGAATCGGGTAGGATCGAATTGAGTATGGGCATGAGCGGCGATTATCGTATCGCGGTGGAGGAAGGCGCGACTATAGTGCGACTGGGATCCATCCTGTTTGGTGATTGGGATGTGCGAACGTAAAATAGTCAAAGCGGGGACGCAGATTGCCGCTCACGGCTTTTGCGAGTGGCTCCAGTGTATCCATGTATTGCATTGTAGTTGAATCAGTAACTGAAGGAGTAAGGTAAAGCATGCAGGGATTGAATATAGCATTTATTGGCGGCGGTAATATGGCTGAGGCATTGATCGCGGGATTGACACGGGGTGGTCATGGCGGTGATCAAATATGCGTATCGGAACCACAACAGGCACGCCGCGATGATCTTACGCAGCAATATGGTGTCCGCTGCGTAGAAAACAATGCTGATGCGGCGGCTTGTGCGGATATATTGGTGCTGGCTGTGAAGCCGCAACAGATGCAGGTCGCTGTGAAAGGCCTTTCTGTGCATCTGAAGGCCGATGCCACGGTAATCAGTATTGCTGCCGGATTGAGTACGGCATCGTTGCATGCCTGGCTGGGTGAGCATGCGAATATCGTTCGCGTGATGCCCAATACGCCGGCTTTGTTGGGAGCCGGCATGTCAGTGCTGTTCAGTGATGCCGATGAAACCCACAAGCTTCGTGCCGAATATGTACTCAATGCCTGTGGTGAGTCACTGCGCGTAGAGCGGGAAAAAATGATGCATGCGGTGACGGCTGTTTCCGGTAGTGGCCCGGCTTATTTCTTTTTGCTGGCCGAGGTGATGCAGGCAACGGGCATCAAGCTGGGGCTGGATGAAACTGTGGCGGCAAAACTGGCGGCACAGACTGCGCTGGGAGCGGGTAAAATGCTGGCTGATAGTAGTCGTTCGGCTGAAGCGCTACGCCATCAGGTCACCAGTCCGGGCGGCACTACGCAGGCGGCGCTGGATGTAATGTATGAGATGGGGCTGCCTGCGGCTGTGCGTCAGGCTGTGCTAGCGGCCAGCAAACGTTCCGAGGAGCTGAGCTAGTGTCTTCCACACATTCGCGTTTTATCAGAGCCATCCCAAGGAGCCGGTGCAAGGTGTACCATGCAGCCTATCGCATGTCCCAGGAAAGAGGGCGCTAACATGTTTATTCTGGGTTATTTTTTGCAGGCAGTGGCAGGCGTGCTGCATATCCTGTTGATGACAGCGACGATCGTGATTATTGCCCGTGCCGTGTTGTCATGGGTGTCGCCCGATCCATACAATCAGATTGTGCGCATGATTAATCAGCTTTCCGAACCGCTGCTGTTTCCGGTCAGAAAACGGGTTCCCTATATCAGTGGTATTGATTTTTCACCATTGATAGTGCTGCTTGCTATTATGTTTCTGGACAGTTTTCTTGTCTCCAGCCTTAACCGCATCGCACTATCGATGCTTTAGTCCGATCATTCATGAATGCAGACAGTCTTTCTGCGCTCTATAGCGAAGGGAAAAAGGGTCTTTATCTGAATGTGCACGCCCAGCCGGGCGCACGCCGGGCACAATTGCGCGGGTTGTATGGCGATGCTGTTAAAATAGCCATTGGTGAAGCTGCACAGGATGGAAAGGCTAACAAGGCTATTGTTCACGTGATTGCCAAAGCATTTGATCTGTCGCTTTCCGATGTGGAAATTACATCAGGTATGACATCACGCCGTAAACGTATTCTGTTGCATGGCAACTGTGATGTGCTAAAACAGAACCTTGAACTCTGGTTGAACGGAGTCGAGTGACGATGCCAATGGCTGATTACTCACACCGAGCTGAAGAGCAACCCTTATTGAAGCAACCGCTGTTCTGGTTATTGCTGATTTGCGCGATCAATTTTTTCGCTTTTTTGGGTGGACATACCCTGTGGGATGTTGATGAGCCCAATAACGCTGTATGCGCCCGTGAAATGCTGCTGGCCGATAATTGGTGGGTGCCAATGTTCAACGGAAGTTACCGTTTTGATAAACCGATTCTGATCTACTGGTTGATGATGCCGCTGGATGCTTTGTTCGGTATCAACGAATGGACGGCACGTCTGCCTTCGGCGCTTTCAATGACCGGGCTGGTGCTGGTAATCTGGGGTATGACACGACGTTTGATGGCTGCATCCGCTCCTGTTGTTCGCGATAATGCAGCATTGATGGCAGCAGGTACATTCGCAACAGCACTGCATATCATTGTCATTGCGAGGGCTGCGGTGCCGGATCCGCTGTTGATGCTGGCACTTGGCGTTGCGTTACCGGCGTTGTTGATTTCATATCTGGAACAGAAGAAGGAACAGGCGCAACAGCTATCAGAACGGATGCCTGGACTGGTGATTGCAGCCTATATTGCGATAGGACTGGGAACGCTGGCCAAGGGGCCGATTGCCGGGCTGATGCCTCTGTTAATTGTTGCCGCTTTCCTGACCCTGATGGGGGACTGGAGGAACTGGCGTCTGTTTCATCCGTTCAAAGGCGCTTTGATTGCATTGGCGGTAGCGTTGCCATGGTATATTGCTGTTGGCGTTTTGACTGATGGCGTTTGGCTCGAAGGTTTTATTTTTCATCATAATATCGATCGCTTTACCGACCCGTTGCAGGGACA
>CAZUVA010000054.1:0-7001 GCA_964622755.1 uncultured Zetaproteobacteria bacterium | reverse complement strand
CAGCGTGTGCATGGGGCCTATGGATTCCCGCCTTCGCGGGAATGACGGCTAAACTTATGCAACTATTAATACTGCTGCGCACTTTCTTGTCATTTTATCCGGGCATGTTTAGCATTTGGCAATCGCTATGAACAATACTTTCACTATCTTAAAAGCAGCACTTTTCACCTTTGTCGTTATGTTGGGATTTGAATCCACCAAAGAGTTTTTTCTGACGGGCGTGTTGTCTTCTTGGCAATCTCATAGTATGACCATTTCCTTTACCACGTTCATGTCGATCATAGTAACAACCGCTGTTATCAAGCGAATCGGTGCGTTAAAACAAAAAGAACTCGAAATCAAATTGCAGGAAGAGCAACTGAATTCCTTAAATCAGTTGAAAAAAGAGAAGCTAAATTCAATTAAACAAGTGACTCAGGTTGCCCAACATCATGTAAATAATCTTGCATCAAATTTAAGCATTGTCCAATTAGAACTGGAAAATGAAGGCGCACTGAGTCAGCAAACAATCGAGAGTCTGAATCAAGCAATTGCCACATCTACAAGTGAGCTCAATAAACTTGGCACTCTCGAAAATCCGTTTGATGATGCATCGTTCCAAATAACTTTTGAATCAGGCCATGATGAGCGGAGATCTTAATAGTGCTTTGTACTTTGGATGACGTTTTTCTGAAGAAAATGATGGCGCAGTGAAAAACATATTGCTTATACGCCAGCCTATTTTGGATTCTGATCAAAACACGTATGCTTATACATTGATGCCTGGTGGTGACATGCCCCACTTTGTTGACGATGCAATGGCTGCGACAGCATTAGACAATATTCAAGATCAACTTAACGCGAACAGCATCATCAATGGTCATCTTGTCTTTGTCGCGCTCTCCAAAGCATGCTTGCTCAGTGATACCCCGAAACTTTTCCCCGCTGAGCATACCGTGTTGACAGTGACCGAGGATATGCTCGCAGATGCAGCGGTGATTACCTCCATGCAGGATTGGAAGCGCAGTGGATTCCGCTTTGCGCTTGATATTTGCACTGAGCTGGATGCCCGGCTTTTATCGTTGGCTGATTATGTACGCATCAATATTCCAGCCTGTCAGGGAGCATTGGCAGATCTGGTGCATCAGTTTCGCAAGCATCCGGTCAAGTTGATAGCCAGCCATGTTGAAACGCACGCCCAGCATGAAAGCTGCCGGCAATTGGGTTTCGATTATGTTCAGGGTTATTTTTTCTGTAAACCGCTGGCCACTGCGGAGCAACTGCCATTAGGCGCAGATAAAGCGCAGCTATTGCATGTTTTAAATCAAACCATGAATGCAACCAGCCCGAAAGAACTGGAATATGAAATTGCACATGATTTGGCGCTATCATATCAGCTATTGCGTTATATCAACTCAGCCTCTGTTGGATTGCGGCGCAAGGTTGATTCCATTGGCCATGCTTTGGTTGTGATGGGGCTAAATAATCTTCGCGTATGGGTGGCTGCGCTGGTGATTTCCTCCATATCCAAAGGAAAATGCACTGCTTTGCTGCACATGGCGCTGTGCAGAGGTCGCTTACTTGAGCAATTCGCCATCAGCCAAAATAACATGGATCAAAAAAATGATTATTTTATTTTAGGCATGTTTTCTCTGCTCGATGCATTGCTGGATCAGAATATCAATCAAATCGTGGCATCCCTTTCATTACCTGATCTTGTTTCTGATGGCTTATTTGAACTCGCAAGTGAGCCTGCCATCAGGTTGAATATCATTCGATCCATGGAGCAGGGCGACTGGGTGCAACTCAACGCATTATTGGCTTCTGTTGATTTGGATGCAGAGAAGATAGCGTCTGTTTACGCTGAAGCAGTGCAATGGACGGATGAAAAGATTGCGTTGATCAATAGTCCGGCCTGAATTTATCTCAATCATTGGATAGTTGCACCGCGACTTGCGTCGCTATTCAGCGAACACCACATATCACGAGAAAATCCCCGGAGGTGCGCCGTTTAGTCGCGCCAACACCATGACAGTGCGCGGCTAAAGCCGCACCTCCGGTGCATGCTGAATATTTACGCGGCTAATTCGGCGCAGGTTTTCTCCAGTTGCACGTAGGCCTTGTTTAACGCCGCTATATTGGATTCAATCGCTTGCCAGTCGCCTGACGCTGCCTGCGCTTTCATCTCGGCGCAGAGACTGGCGATATGATCGCCGCCAATGTTGGCGGAAGCGCCCTTCAATTCATGCGTCAGCGCTTTCATCTGACTGGCATCTCTGCCGTTCAATGCGGAAGGCATTTTTTCAGTCAGAACTTGCTGCATAGAGTGTTTGAATATCTGCAAAATTTCTGCAATGGCTTCATTGTCATCACCAAACAAATCGCGAAGTTGGTTCAAATTCACGGCATAATCACTGGAACGGCAGTCGTCGCGACTGTGCCCCGATTGAGATTCGGATAGAGCGTCGGATTGCGGTTCCGCTTGGGATTTAACGCTATCAGTTGCCAAATTACGGCTTATTGCTTTACCGATATCCTCTCTGGATGCGGGTTTGGTGATATAATCATCCATACCGGCTTGCAGACAACGCTCGCGGTCGCCCTTCATAGCGTTCGCTGTCATCGCCACAATGCGCCTGTGACCGCCTTTTTCCAGCTCATAGGCGCGAATATTTTTTGTTGCTTTAAAACCATCCATGACCGGCATCTGGCAATCCATGAATATAATGTCGAATGCATCAGACTGCATCATGGCATGCATCGCTTGCTCGCCATTGCTTGCCGTCTGCACGCTGCATCCCAGTTTGCCGAGATGAATCTGGGCCACTTTCTGATTGACCGGGTTATCTTCGACCAGCAGCACATGCGTACCAGAAAATAGTATTTCATTATTCGCATTCTCGCATGGGTGCGTATCCTCAAAGACAGTATTTACATGTTTGATCATATCAATGCTCAGGGCCTGAATCACACTGTCAAAGAGATGAGACATATTGACCGGTTTGGGCAAAATGGAACGAACACCGGCGTCAAGCGCCTGCTGCTTGAAGTTAAAATAATTATATCCGGTATGTAAAATCAGGGGAATCTCTGCAAGTTCAGGGTTTTGGCGCAATGCCAGCGCCATCGCTATACCGCTTCGATCCGACAATTCTTCGGCAATGATGATAAGTTCAGTGGCGGGGTTATTGCCGCCGGCATTTAACTGTTGCATGGCTGCTGCATAATCGGCTGCGCAACCCACCTGCATGTTCCAAAAGGACAGGTATTGATTCAGAATAAAACGGGCATTGGCATCGCCATCGACAATAAGCACGCTCACACCGGTCAGGGGTTTTGGATCAAAAGCCACCTCCTGCAAGCCCATATCAGTGCTGACAGGAATGGATATTTCGAAAGAAAACATCGAACCTTTACCCAACTGGCTATATAACTGGATCTTGCCTCCCATCAACTCAACCAGCCTCTGGCTGATAGACAGTCCCAGGCCGGTGCCGCCGTATTTGCGCGTTGTGCCGCTATCGGCCTGAACAAACGGTTGAAACAGACGTTCCTGCGCTTCCGCGCTCAAGCCAATGCCGGTATCACGCACCGCAACAGAGAGGGTGACGTTATCGTTTTCCTGACGAATCAATGTGACATGAACGCCTACACACCCTTGCTCCGTAAATTTGATTGCATTATTCACCAGATTCAGAATCACCTGACGCAGACGGCCTGAATCGCCAATGAGCACATCGGGAATTTCAGGATCAATAAATACATTAAACTTCAGCCCTTTTTTGTTCGCATTGAGAACGACAACGCCAACACTGCCTGCAATCATGGATTGTAAGGAAAACGGCGCACAATCCAGCTCCATGTTGCCTGATTCGATCTTCGAAAAGTCGAGAATATCATTGATGATGGTTAATAATGCTTTGGCCGATGCGCGTATTGTTTTGGAAAATTCGTGTTGTTCGGTATCAAGATCGGTCTCAAATAATAAATCGGACATACCAATAATACCATTCATCGGGGTGCGAATTTCATGGCTCATATTGGCCAGAAAAATGGCTTTAGCATCAACCGCCGCCAGCGCGTCATCACGCGCCCGCTCCAATGCCTCGGCCTGCTGCGCCAGCGCCTCGGCCTGACTCTCCAACTTGCCCTCATTTTCCAGATGTTGCCAGTATTCATGATGGAGGCGTTTGCCAAGCCCGTAGTTAAATAGAGCGCCAAGAGCCATCATGAGTGCCATAGCAATGCCTGTATGGGTTCCTATCAATAACCAACCGATTGTCACTGGCGTCAGCGCAATGAATGAAAAGCTGTTCCATAGCCATGGGATAAAAGCCAGCACGCTCATTCCGCCCGCAGCAATGGCATACATCAACAGCGACATTAAATATAAATCACTATCGGCCTCCCAACCAGTCAGGTTATGATGGACAGCAAGCATGCAGAGTGCGGACCAGGTGAGGGTAATGATCAGCGTGCAGCTACCAACCAGTGCAATCCAGAGGCTCAAACGGTTGTCGTAGCGATCCACTTTGATAGCCAGATAAGTGCGAATCGCAGAAAATAGTAGAATCAATGCAGCGATTACCAAGGTTTTAACAGGCTCGTTGTCCAAAAAATCTGTGGCGTATAGCATCCATAAAAAGATGATAATATATGCGCCATTTCCCGGCATGATTCTGTGCGCGAGTTCCTTGTATGCCTTGCGTTTATTGGCATCCATGGCAACGGAGTCCGGTGATACTTTTTCTGCTTCAGAGTCGCTACTTTGTATTTGGCGCTGTTCCATCTCAACAGCGCCTTGTAAAAAAGATGCCTTCTAATCTGTCTGAAGGTAACGGGGGAGAAGGCGCGAATGCGGCAACCATCATGATTCGCGGTAAGTCTTCATGATTTCGAGCACGTCATCCAGTACGGCAAGGAACGCCTCGACGCACTCGGGGTCAAAATGTTCACCGCTTTCTTCACGCAGTAAATTCACCGATTTTTCCACCGGCCATGCTTGTTTGTAAGGTCGTTCCGAGGTGAGCGCGTCAAACACATCGGCCACGGCCACAATACGGCCTCGATGGGGAATTTCCTCTCCTGACAACCCGTTCGGGTAACCCCGGCCATTAAATTTCTCATGATGGGTAATGGCTATTTCAGCCGCGACTTTTAGCAAATGTGAACTGCCCTGGCTGAGAATATCGTAACCATGTTGAGCATGTTGTTCCATGATGGCAAACTCATCATTATCCAGTTTGCCCGGCTTGAGCAAGATATTATCAGGCGTTCCCACTTTACCAATATCATGCATCGGAGAGGCTTCAAGAATCAGTTGTTGCTCCGCCGCATCCAAGCCCAACTGGCGTGCAATCAGCTGTGAATAATGGGACATGCGAATAATATGTGCGCCGGTTTCCGGGTCTCTGTATTCAGCGGCTTTTGACAGAAGCACCAGCGCTTCCTGTTCTTGCTGATGTAATGATTCCGTTGCCTTGTGTACTTCGGATGCCAGCCATTGGGCGCGATTGGCAAGCTGGACTTGATTGTTTCGCAAATTTAACATGTTTTGGGTGCGGGCCAGAAATTCAACTTTGTCGATTGGCTTATTCAGAAAATCATTGGCACCCATCTCCAGCGCCTTATACCGGACATCGCGATTGTGGTCGGCGGTAATCATAATAATCGGAACCGTTTTACAGGCAGGCAAGCGACGAAAATACCGAATGAATTCCAGTCCGTCGAGGTTGGGCATCATATAATCGATCAGTAACAGATCTGGCAGTCCGTCGTCGCACCAGGCCAGCGCCTGAACCGAATCAGTAAAACAGACAGGTTGATGCTCGGTATCCATGGTTTGAACCAATCGTTTGAGCAGTACAATGTTGGTCGGATTATCATCAATAATCAGTATTTTCATGTTATCTCTCATGTTGATTCCCTCTCCTGACGTGTAATCAGAGAGATGTGATTCTTGCATATCAAACAAGCTAATAAATCAAAGCAAAAACCATGCCATTAATATGGATGTACACTGTTTTTTCAGCGAGAAGGCTGTTTTTGTTCAGGGGATGTTGCCCTTTTTTAAAGGGGGCGCTCAGTGAGGTTTCCAAACGAACCTGATTTTTTCATACTGGTGGCCGGAAGCGCCAGGCTCGATGGATACCGACGCGGCGGCGATTCACTGATGGGGCGCTATTATGCTTGTCGCTTGCATTCAGTCTGGCTGAGCTTGCAGGCCGACAAAACAGCGTTGCGCTTTAGTCGCGAAGCATGATGCCGATTAATAATAGCGCATAGATGGGCGCGCCGATGGCGGTCATGATTAAAAACCAGTGGGTGTGATTCAATAGCGCCAAAAGCAGCACCAGATAAATAAAATCCCGGCGCGACAAGATATCTGCTATGCGAACCACGGCGGATTTTTGCTCCGATGTCGAGACCGATGTATATAGTGGGCCGGCCTTTTTTTCTGCATGCATCGTATGTATATAAACCAGTGACGCCGAAACAGCAGTGCCGCCAACCGCCAACCCCGCGCACAATAACGGCCAGAAAGCATCCGGCGAGGCGGCAGCCCAGCCGACGCCCATGGCGGCGAATATGCTCACATGCACGATATTATCCGACCAGAAATCGAGGATGCCGCCAAGCCGACTCTCCATAAATTTCAGCCGCGCCAGCTCGCCATCGCAACCGTCCAGAATCGAATGGGCCAGAAAAAACAGCGCCCCCAGAATCTGCATGCTGTGCGCCGGGGAGAGAAAACAGGCCGCGCCAATCAGGCCGAGCGCCATACTTACCCAGGTCATATCATTCGGTGTCACCGATGTGCGCATTAAGCGCCGGGTCACAGCCAGCGATATTTTTCGGTTGATGTGCAGCGCCATCCAGCCTTCGGTGGCCTTGACCAGCCCGGCTAACAGCGTGGTTTCAGCGCGCCGACAATCTTCGCCATCGCCAATGGTGATGCCGGTCTGCTCATGCACCGTTTTTTGTGATGAAATATGTTTGCCAGCTTCGTCGAAAGCATCCCG
>CAZUVA010000053.1:0-7054 GCA_964622755.1 uncultured Zetaproteobacteria bacterium | reverse complement strand
CCTGATGGCGCGCATCATGTATGGTGGCGGTTTGCGCCTGATGGAACTGCTGCGCCTGCGTGTGCAAGATATTGATTTTGATCTGGGCTTTCTGACCATTCGTGCAGGTAAAGGCGATAAAGATCGCACAACATTGTTTGCTGTCTCGGTACGCGATGCATTGCAAGTCCATTTGCAAAATGTTCGAACCATGTTTGAACAAGATTTGAGTGAAGGCCATGCCAATGTCTGGTTGCCGGGCGCATTGGCAAAGAAATACTCCAATGCGCCCAAATCCTGGGAATGGCAATATGTATTCCCATCCAAATCGTTATCAAAAGACCCGCAAAGCGGTGAGATGCGTCGCCATCATGTCAATGAGTCCGGCTTGCAAAAAGCCATTCGGGGCGCACGCAACAAAGCGGATATCAACAAGCGGGTCACATCGCACACCCTGCGCCATTCCTTTGCCACGCATTTGCTGGAATCGGGAACCAACATTCGCGTGGTGCAAAAGCTGCTTGGCCATGCCGATGTTAAAACCACCGAGATTTATACCCATGTTTTGCAGCAGAACCTTGCTGCCGTGGTCAGTCCGCTGGATGCGCTGATAGAGAAATAAAGGTGCAAGGTTCAGCCTTTAGGGTGAAGCTGTTACACTCCCGCCCAATTCCCGCGCGGGGTAGAATATCGGCAGTTTTTATAGCGATAAAATAAGGGAACGGAAAAGGAAGCACTATGAACGAACAGAAAATTCTGGCGATGTATGAAAATGCGGGGGCACTGCTGAACGGGCATTTTATTCTCTCCAGCGGTCGCCATTCGGCGCGCTATCTGCAATCGGCATTGGTGTTGATGAATATCGACCATGCTACCAAACTGGCGCAGGAACTGGTCGGCAAAGTGGATGATAGGGATCAGATTGATTTGGTGGTAGCGCCAGCTATTGGTGGTCTTGTGATCGGTCAGGAAGTGGCTAGGCTAATGAAAAAACCGTTTATGTTTACCGAACGCAAAGAGGGTGAGATGCAGTTGCGTCGAGGCTTTTCGATTGCCGGCGGAACCAGAATACTGGTGGTGGAAGATGTGATTACAACCGGCGGTTCGGTATGCGAATGCATGGCCGTAGTGCGCCAGCATGGTGGTAATCCGGTGCAGGTGCTGGCCGTGGTGGATCGTGCGCCGGATGAAAAAGACCGTTTCGATGTACCGTATGCAACGGCGATTGAACTGAGTGTGGAAACCCATGCAGCTGATGATTGTCCGATTTGCTGCGAAGGTCTGTTGCCTGCCATCAAGCCGGGCAGTCGTGGCTCGGTTTAGAATTTTAGGTATGGATGTATTGTGACAGAGACCACGGAGTGGCGAATATGCGCTCCATAGTGTTTCAGTTTGAATAATGAGGAGTTTGAATGAGTGAACCAGTACTTCGCTGCTTTCCGTTTGGGGGAGTAGGTGAATTCGGTAAAAATATGATGGTGTATGCCATTGATGATGATGCTGTCATTGTCGATTGCGGCATGGGTTTCCCTGAACCGGGCCAGCATGGCGTCGATGTGGTGGTGCCGGATATCTCTGCACTGGATGAACTGGGTCTGAATGTTCATGCCCTGTTACTGACCCATGGGCATGAAGACCATATCGGTGGATTGCCGCATCTGTTGCCAAAGCTGAAATTACCGGTGTATGGCACGGAAGTGACACTGGCGCTGGTTCGCAGCAAGTTGACTGAGCGTGGTTACAAGGGCGATTTGAGAGCCTTGCCGGAGAATGGCGACAGTGTGAAGGTGGGGCCGTTCAGGGTAGAAGGCGTGCCGGTGACGCATTCGATTATGGATGCCGTGTCGATTGCAATTCATACCGTGCTCGGCGTGATTATTCATACCGGAGATTTCAAGATTGATCCGGCTCCGATTGATGGCAGGACAACAGCCATTCACCGTTTCTCACAATTGGGTGACAAAGGCGTGCTTCTGCTTGCCTCGGATTCTACCAATGCCACACGCTCCGGCAGTGGCCCGTCCGAGCGTATTGTGGGGCCGGCTCTGAAGCAGGCTGTGAGCCAGTGTAAGGGCAAGGTAGTGGTGACCACATTTGCTTCCAATATGTTCCGCATTCAACAGATTATTGATGCAGCGGTTGCCTGTGGGCGCAAGGTGGCAGTGGCCGGACGCAGTCTGGAACGCAATATGGATATCACCCACACGCTGAACCGGCTGAATGTGCCGGCAGGTACTATGGTGGACATCAAACAGTGCGGCAATGTTCCCGATCATGAATTGCTGATTATTGCCACCGGCTCGCAGGGCGAATCGCGGGCGGCGCTGGCACGTTTGGCGCAGGGTCGTTTCAAGGGTGTTACGATCGGGCAGGGGGATGTGGTGATCTTTTCATCCAGCAATATTCCCGGCAATGAGCGTATTATCGCTGGCCTGTATAATCATATTTATCGGCGTGGCGCACGCGTGATGCATGCCCGCCAGGCGCCGTTGCACGTGTCCGGCCATGCTCAGGCGCATGAATTGAAAATGATGATGCAATTGACCCGTCCGAAATTTTTCTATCCGGTGCATGGGGAATACAGAAACCTGATTGAGCATCGCGATCTGGCGGTGGCGACTGGCATTCCTTTTGAGAAGACGATCATTGCTGAAAACGGACACTGTGTGGAAGTGGATCATGAAACCATTCAGGCGGGGCCAGGTTTTCATTCCGGCGCAGTCTTTGTTGATGGAGAAATCCGTGATGAAATCGATGGCATTGTGCTGCGTGATCGCAGGGTATTGGCCGAAGACGGTATGATTTTAGCCACTGTGTTGGTGAATCAGCATGAGGGTACGCTTCTCGATGTGCCGGAACTGACGGCGCGAGGTGTATTGCATGAGTCTGCCAGTGAAGAGGTGCTGGCCAGAGCTGCTGCGGCGCTGCAGCAGTTTCTTGAAGATATGGATCTGGAATTGCTGGCCGATCTGAATGTAACCCGGGAAGAAGTCCGTTTATTCCTACGCCGCTGGTGTCGCAAGCATATTGGCCGACGGCCTATGGTATTACCTGTTGTCGTGGCGGTTTAGGGCGTTCTGATGGAAGTTCGTTTGCTTGCCCGTGAAGCGCTGGCGTTATTGGTTGGCGGTGTGTCGCTGATGCTTATGCTGGCGATGTTCAGTTTTACGCCTGCTGATCCGTCTCTGAATAATGAGACCGGAACGGCTGCCCTGAATATGGCCGGCATTGTTGGCGCTTATGCAGCTGATTTTTTCTACCAGTTGTTCGGCTATGCCGGCTGGTTGTGGATTGTGCTAATGAGTGCGCTCGCTGTGCGTATCGCATGGGGTAAATTTCCATACCTGGGTAGTTGGACATCGCTGTTCTGGTTGCCGGTGGTGTTGGCAATGGCTGCTATTTTTCAGACTCATATGCCTTCGGGCTCCATGCTGGATGTTTTGGGATTGCCTGCCGGCACAGGCGGCGCACTGGGTTCGATGCTGGCACAGGCGCTTTCATTGCCGCTGGGTGATATTGGCCGGGATGTGTTGCTGGTGACACTGGCATTGAGTGGTTTGGTGGCGGCTTCGCACTGGTCGCTGTTGAAATTGCTACGTCAATGTTATGGCGGACTGAGCCTGGCAATGGGCTGGCTCGGCGGTATTGTCAGGAATATTTTTTCAAAAGCCTCGGATCGAAAAGTACGCATTGAAGCACGTGAAACCCGTAAAAAGACGCGTAAGAAACGCCCCACGCATATTGCTGAATCGGAAGCGGAAGTCGCCAGTCAGGCCAAGGTTTCAGTATCGCGCCGCGCCAAGCAGGAACAGCAGACAGAGCTTGCTTTCAAGGAGCCATCATCCTCCGGGTTCAAGTTGCCATCGCTGAATATATTCAGTCGCGGTGAAGGAAAGCAGCGCGAGCATAACCCTGCAGCATTGCAGGCCATCGCTCGCATGCTGGAGAAAAAACTGCTGGATTATCGGGTCGAAGGGCAAGTTGTTGCTGTGCAACCGGGCCCGGTGGTGACCCAGTTTGAACTGGAGCCGGCACCCGGCACCAAAATAAACCGTATTGTTGCCCTGCAGGATGATCTGGCGCGTTCCATGGCAGCGATTAGTGTCCGTGTTGCCGGTAATATTCCGGGCAAGAATGTGATTGGTATCGAAATTCCCAATGAATCACGTGAAATGGTGGTCTTGCATCAGGTGCTGTCGAGCCGGGAGTTTTCCAACAAACGACTGAGCCTTCCGCTGGCGCTCGGTGTGGATATTTCCGGCCAGCCGGTGATTGCGGATTTGGCCAAGATGCCGCACTTATTGGTAGCCGGCACCACCGGTTCCGGTAAGTCGGTAGCTGTGAATACCATGATCTGTTCGATTCTGATGACCAAATCGCCGCAGGATTTGCGCCTGATTCTGGTAGACCCCAAGATGCTGGAATTGTCGATGTATGATGATATTCCTCATTTGCTGGTACCGGTGGTGACCAATCCGCATAAGGCAGCGAAAGCATTGAACTGGGCAGTTTTTGAGATGGAGCGTCGTTATCAATTGATGAGTGAAGCCAGAGTGCGTAATCTCGAAAGTTATAACAAGGCAGCGGAAAAGCAGGAAGGTGCCGAACGTCTGCCGCAGATTGTGATCATTATTGATGAACTGGCTGATCTGATGATGGTGGCCGGCAAAGAGGTGGAGCAGGCTATTTGCAGAATTGCCCAGAAGGCGAGGGCGGCTGGTCTGCATCTGATTCTGGCTACGCAACGGCCCAGTGTTGATGTCATTACAGGGTTGATCAAGGCGAATCTGCCGAGCCGCTTGTCTTTTCAGGTATCGTCCAAAATCGATTCGCGCACGATTCTCGATCAGATGGGTGCCGAGCAATTGCTGGGTATGGGCGACAGCCTGTTTTTGAGCGGTGCTCGTGAGTTGAAACGGGTGCATTGCGCCTTTGTCTCCGATGCAGAAGTTATTGACTTGGTGGAACACCTCAAGAGTCAGGGTGAACCGGATTACCGCGAAGAGGTATTTGAAGTGCCGGCTGCAGCAGATGGAAATGCCGGCTCTGGGCCGGGCGGTGATGATCATGATGAAAAGTATGATGAGGCAGCGGCACTGATTATCGAAAAAGGGCAATGTTCAGTCTCGATGGTACAGCGCTATCTGCGTATCGGTTATAATCGCGCCAGCCGTCTGGTTGAACAGATGGAGCGTGAAGGACTGGTGAGTGCGCCCGCTTCAGGTGGCATTCGCAAAGTGTTGGCTCGTTCAGAACAGGCTGGCGGCGGGGTGATCGAGTGATACTGCGTATGCTTGTGTTATCGGTTGTCATGGGCTTGTTTACGGGTGCTGCCATGGCGACAACAGTCAAGCAGGATCGAAAAGCCGATGGGCTTAATGCGCAGCAAAGCACTTTCTTTGATAATAGTATCAGTCGTTTATCGAAGCTGAGCGGTTTTTCCTGCCGCTTTGACCAGTTGATGGTATTCAGTGACGGTGGCGATGAGCATTATTCGGGCACGCTGGCGATATTAAAGCCGAAGCGCTTTCGCTGGCAGTACCAGAAACCCTATGAACAACTCTATCTCGGCGATGGTCAGGTTATTTGGCATTATGAACCTGATTTGATGCAGGCGGAGCGTTTAAGTAGCCTCGAAACTGTCGATCCGGCTGTCATGCGTTTGCTAAACGGGCAAATCAAGCCATCTGAAATCCGGATGCTGAAGCAGGGATATGACAAAGTATTGGATATCCGCCGTTTTCAGGTGTCGATTGAAAAGTCGCCCAAGGTGTGGCTGGGTTTCTCAAAGAATGGTGATCTGATTTATATCGAGCGCCAGGATATGCTGGGAAATCGTAATCAAATGTACCTGTCCGAATGTTCTTACATTGCACCTGCGGAAAATCTATTTAGTTTTACGCCACCCGCTGATGTGGATGTGCTGGATATGCGTTCAGCCAGTATGTGAATAAGGATATCCTATGAAACGAATTGTAATATTTTTGTTTGTGTTTTTGATCGGAGGCACAGGCGTACAGGCCGGGGGTTTTGAACAGCCCAACCAGTCAGCCAGTGCTGCAGGCGTAGCCAATGCCTTTGTAGCATCAGCCAGTGATGCGTCGGCACTGATTTACAATCCTGCCGGCATTGCCTGGCAATCAGGTGTTTCGGTGATGGGCACTGGCCGTCTTGATTACCGTGACTCAGCCGTAGAAACATCATTGTTCAATGCTCCCAATAACGGCACGGAACCGTTTACCGGTTCGATTTATGCAAGCTGGGTTCCGGTGGATAGTCGGCTGGCTGCCGGTTTCGGTTTTTCTCCCCTGTATATTGTCAATAATGACTGGGATGTGGCCTTTCCCGCCAGCAGCGGCATTACCAAGCTAACCGTCGATCATAGTACTTTTGATCTTGTTTATGCTGTGAGCAGTGATCTGGCCGTGGGTGCCGGTGGCGACTGGTATGTGACTCGCGCCACCATGACTCAGGGAACTCAATCCTTTCAGGGTAATAGTTTCACTTCTTTTGGCGGCCATGCATCGTTGATGTGGAAACCGCTACCGGCGTGGTCTGTTGGTGCGATGTTCCGCTCGGGTGCAAGCGTTGATATATCCGGCCAGGCCGGTGATTCACTGTCGTTCAGATTACCGGACTATGTCAGTGTCGGTATTGCGCATGATTTTGCTGATGTCTGGCGGTTGGAAACCGATGTGAAATGGGCGCGCTGGTCTGCCTTGAAAGACATGAATATTGTCAAAGCCGGTGTGATTTCACAGCCTAACATACTGAATTTACGGGATACATTGACGGTGATGACCGGATTGAGCTGGACCTGGCGTGAGAATACCCAGTTCCGTGTAGGTTATGCCTATGAACAGGGTGCGAATCGCAGTCAGAATTTCAGTCCTCTCATTGCTGATCAGGATGGCCACCGTATCAGTCTTGGCGCCGGCGGAGACCTGTTTGGTTTGCATATGGATGTCGCTTACCAGTATGTTTATTTCAGTAAAAATACGGCTACCGGTGCGTTTGCCGGTGTCTATCGTGATCGCAGACAGAGTCTGATGCTGTCGGTTTCCAGCGTATTCGA
>CAZUVA010000052.1:0-7329 GCA_964622755.1 uncultured Zetaproteobacteria bacterium | reverse complement strand
GTGCGCAGGGCGGGCGTCATTCTGTGCAGTGCTGATGGAACAAGCATCATGGCTGGAATTGTTCCTAAACCGAAGGCGGCCATCATCAGCATGGCTTCGTATGCATTTCCAGCCGCAAGTGCCAGCGACAGGGCGGCATAAACCAGACCGCAGGGTAGCAGGCCGTTGGCCAGTCCCAGCGCATACCAGCTACCGGCGCGGGCGCTTTCCGAAGCGCGTCGTGCCAATTTTGCAAGGCCGCTTTTCCGGCTTGCCCATGTACTGAAATGACGCAATGGGTCGGGTAACCAGCCGGCCAGATTCAGGGCGAAAACAATCATCAGCATGCCGGCAATCATGGCCAGCGTGCGTTGCAACAGGTCGCCGCCGAAATTGCTCAGGGCAACGCCGGTGAAGCCGACCAGCAGGCCGAGTGCGGCATAGGTGGTAACACGCCCAAGCTGATAGATGAACAATCCGGACCACCATATATTCGGGCGACTCATGCTCACCGCCGTCACCAGCCCGCCACACATGCCAATGCAGTGCAGGCTGCCCATAAAACCCAGAGGCAACATGAGTAACAGAGCCGATGGCAATGCATCTATCATGGCTGTTTTTTATCAGCCGGGTTCTTATCAGTAGAATTGTCTTTGGCGGTGTTTATTTCAATATTTTTATCGGCCAGATCATCATCATCGAGAATGCGATGGGCCGGGCCTTCCATATCATCGTACTGACCGTTTTTCACGGCCCAGAAGAATACCAGTACGCTGACCAGTCCAAGCACGATCATGCCCGGAATCAAACCATAGATAACACTCATACATCCTCCTGTTGCAGCGATGGTAGTCATCAGGTCCGATCAGAACAATAGCCTCCGTGATGATTGACAAACATAAGCCTGACGCTATAAAATTAATTCTTTATATATGTTAAGGTGGTTGATATCAAAACGGGTAACATACAGAAACGCGGCGATGCTGTTGTCGTATGTCTGAGTTCCCTTAAATAACCACGACAACGAGATAGCTCCGGCGCCAAATTCCTTCCCCCCTCCCTCTGGCGTCGGAGTTTTTTCATCTATTGCATATGCCGTCTGATCAGGATGGCGTTACCGATGACCAGCAGGGAACTGACCGGCATTGCAAGCGCGGCGAAGACAGGCGTCACCCAGGCAGCCATGGCTACCGGGACGAGCACGATATTATAGGCCAGCGACAGGGATAGATTTTGGCGAATGGTTTTGAGCGTTCGTTTGCCCAGTTGAATGGCCCATGGAATGCGCTTCAAATCGCTGCCCATCAATACGATATCCGAACATTCCATTGATACATCCGTACCGCTGCCCATGGCGATGCTGATATCCGCCTGCGCCAGCGCCGGTGCATCATTGATACCGTCTCCGACCATCAATACATGTTCACCCTGTTCTTGCAGAACGGCGATATGGTTCGCCTTGTCCTCAGGCAGTACGTCGGCAATGATTTGAATCGGCGAGGTTGTATGGGCTAATAACTGTTGCTGTAAATGGTCGGCGGCGGATTTTGAATCGCCGGTTAGCAGGGTGATGCCGATACCGCCTTGTCCGAGACTGGCAATGAGTTCAAATGCGCTATCACGCAACTGGTCTTCGATGCGCAGCAGGCCCAGCAATATCCCGTTGGCAGCGATTAGAACGGGGACTGCCATTTCAGATTCGATGTTGCTGCATGATTCAGTGATGCTGTCGGAGATGGCGATGCTGTTCGCATGCATTAGGCGCTGATTGCCGACCCAGACTTCCTGACCATCCACGTTTCCGCCGATGCCCATGCCGGGCTGTAACTGTTGCTCGCGGCAAGCAGGGAAGGGGAGTCCTTTAGCTTCAACTGATGCGCAGATAGCTGCTGCCAGCGGGTGTGAATAATGACGTTCCAGCGCACCGGCCAGTTGCAGCAGCCTGCTTTTATCATGGTTGGTATCGGCGGGCAGAATATCCGTCACGCGCATGTGGCCGGTGGTGAGCGTACCCGTTTTATCCAGTACCACATGGGTGATTTCAGATAGCCGTTCCAGGGCTTCGCCGTTGCGCACCAGGACGCCGTTTTTGGCTGCGAAACCTGTGCTCACGGCAATGGCCATCGGTGTGGCCAGACCCAGCGCGCAAGGACACGTGATAATCAGTACGGCAGTAGCTGCCAGCAGGGCGGTATCGAAACCGGCCTGCGTCCACCAGTACAAAAATGTCAGACTGGCCAGTAGTAATGTGGTGGCGACAAACCATGGCGCAATGCGATCGGCCAACTGCTGAATGCGCGCTTTTGAACCCTGAGCCGATTCGACCAGATGGATAATGCGTGCCAGCACGGTAGATGAACCGGTTTTCTGCACTTGCATGACGAGTGGGTTTTCGCCATTGACCGTGCCGCCGGCAATGCGACTGCCCATTTGCTTGTGCACGGGTTGCGATTCGCCCGTCAGCATGGATTCATCGATATGGGTTCGACCTTCAATCACAATACCATCGGCGGGCACCTTGTCGCCCGGTTTGATACGCAGTTGGTCACCGGGTATAAGTTTGCGCACGGCGACCCGTTCCTCTTTTCCGTTACCTGTTAATCGCGTTGCCATGCGCGGTTGCAGCTCCAGCAAACGCAGGGTGGCGGAAGAGGCGTTGCGCCGCGCCAGCGCTTCCAGATAACGGCCAATCAGGATAACGAATAAAAATGCGACCACTGTATCGAAATAGACATGTTTGCCGCCCTGCACGGTTTGCCAGAGAGAATAGGTGAATGTTGCCAAAGCGCCGATACTGATGGGGAGATCCATGCTCAGATTGGCCTGACGCAAGCCGCGCCATGCCGACACAAGAATTGGTCCGCCGGAATAGAGCAGTACAGGCGTGGCAATAGCGCAGCTAACCCAGTAGAAAAATTGCCGATATTCAGCGCCGATGCCAGAAAATGCACCAGCGTACAGGGCAATCGAAATCCACATAATATTCATGGCGCCAAAGGCAGCGAAACCGAGCCGAAACAGCAGTTGTCGATTCTGCTTGTATAGCGTTCCCTCAACATTTTCGAGATTGAACGGGATGGCGGCATATCCCAGCGCCGCCAACCGGGTCATTACGGCTGGTAGAGAAATTTGATCAGGTTGCCATTGCAGCAGCAGCCTGTGATGCACTAGATTGACTTCGGCTTTGATAATACCATCCATGCCAGACAGTGCTTTTTCGATTAACCAGACGCAGGCGGCGCAATGGATGCCTTCGACCATCAGGCGAGCCTGACGCGAGCCGTTAGCCAGGGTTTCGGTGAACTCCTGCTGCACTTCCTGCAAATCGTATTGGTCGATATCTGCCGGCGCATCGGGCGGTGGCGCTATCGATATTTCTCGTTTTTTCAGGCGTTCATAAAAACCGTCCAGTCCCGCTTCATGGATAACCTGACAAACGCTTAAACAGCCGGAACAGCAGAATAGCTGTTGTTCTCCGGCTACATCGCCGTGGCAGGCAGTCGAACCGGATGCTGGCAGCCCGCAGTGAAAACAGGATTCGCAGTTATCAGGCATGTTTTTTTCTTCTCCTGCAAGTCATTCCTGCCAAGGCAGAAATCCACTGTTTACGAGGTTTGAATGGATACCCGATCAAGTCGGGCATGACTACTTGTTAAATCGCGCAGCAGTGTCCCTGACATGAAAGCTTCCCGGAAAAGATTCATTACCGTTGGACAAAGATGCGTTGCGCGGTATCGAAGTGTTGTCCGTCCGCATCAATGCGGGCGATTAAATCCCAGTGGCCGGGCAAGGGGAAGGTGACCGGCGCAGTGAATGTGCCGGCATCTGTCAGGCGTAACTCTACGCTGAAATCATGGCGGGCGTCGCTGGGGCGGTAGGCTTTCAGGGTTACTTTGCCAGCGCGAATCGGTTTGCCCTGATGATCCATCACGTAGAGTCGGCAAGTGCCTGCTTTATCGACATTTAGCGTATTCGGCAGTAATAATTGTAACCGCCATGCTGTCGCTGCTGCCTCAGCACGCAGATGTTCATCATGGAAATAGGATTTACCACGTTCATAATAATCCTTCACGACCAGATTGGGCGGTGAAATATAGGCGTAGGAAATAAAGGCAAAATTGACGGCAAGTGTTACGCCCACCACAGCCAGGATGCCACGCAGCCACGGGTTTTTGAGATCCTGTTTCAGTTGTGCGCTTAGCATATGGACTCCTGTTATCTGCCGCTGATAAAGACCGACTCATACTCGAGCCGGATGGCCGGGGCTTCAAGGCTTTCCAGCACAAAGCGGACGGGGGTTCTCTTATTTTTCAATGCGCCGGGTTTTGCGGTCAGGAACACATGGAAAGGAATCACCTCACCGGTCTTGAGTACCGCATGTTTTCCTTTATCGCTCGCGATTTCAACGCCGTCAGCGCTGCTGATACTGATTTTCACATGCAGGTCGGCGGGTGTTTTGTTGACTGCTTTGATGGTGTATTTATTTTTAATGCTACCATCGCTCATTTGGATAAATAGCGGTTGCCGTTCATGCACAATCGACAGCTCCACCGGCGCAATATGGGTGAGTCCGTAGAGAATACCGCCGATTGATAGCATTAAAATGGCGCTATAGGTGATGACGCGCGGTCGTTTGAACAGCGCGGGAAGGGCTTCGCCTTCCATCTCTTTTCCGGATGCATAGCGAATCAAACCATGCGGACGATTCACCTTGTCCATAATACTGTCGCAGGCATCAATGCACATGCCGCAGGTGATACACCCCTCGCTCATGCCTTCGCGAATATCCACACCGGTCGGGCAGACACCGACGCACAGTTTGCAATCAATGCAGTCCCCCCGTTCTTCGCTGCCCTTGCCGCGCAACTTGCCTCTAGGTTCGCCGCGCGATTCGTCATAGGTGGGTATTTCCGAATCTTTATCCACCATCACGCTCTGAATTCGGGCATAGGGGCATAACCAGAAACAAACCTGTTCGCGCATGAAACCTGCCAGCAGGTATGTGCCTGCAACAAAGGCGGCCAGCACTACCCAGGCAATCAGCGGCGCATCGAGTGTCAGATAACGATACCACATGTCGTAGGCATCGCTGAAATAGGCAGCAAAGGTGACACCGGTCAGGATTGAAATCAGCAGCCACAGGCTATGTTTGACCAGCTTGAGCCGGAGTTTATGCATGGACCACGGGGCGGCATCGAGTTTACGGCGCTGGATCGGGTTGCCTTCGATTTTATCCTCCAGCCAGGTGAACCAGTCCGTCCATACGGTCTGGAAACAGAAATAACCGCACCAGACTCGACCGGCAACCGCCGTGACCCCGAACAGCGTCATGGCCAGCAGAATCAATATCAGCGCCAGCATCCAGACATCCTGCGGCCAGATGGTCAGCGACCA
The DNA here is from genome assembly GCA_964622755.1 of uncultured Zetaproteobacteria bacterium. Taxonomy (GTDB): domain Bacteria; phylum Pseudomonadota; class Zetaproteobacteria; order Mariprofundales; family Mariprofundaceae; genus Mariprofundus. The sequence continues at coordinate 1,956 of CAZUVA010000052.1, read as the reverse complement.
GAAATGAAATTGACGATGCGGAATATCAAACAGGATGGCCTGCTGACCATCCCAGCGAAAGTAGGGGACGATAAAAAAGATGACCCATAACAGGGAGGCATACCATTTATAATTACGAAAGCGACCGGGAATTCGTTTGGCGTGAATGGTTTCATCCCCGGTATTCACATGCCAGTGCGCCGCATCGGCGTAGAGGTCTTCTACGTTATCGTGTTTCTCTTCCGACATGGATACTCCTTGTTCGTAACTACTCAGCTCGCCCTTGATTTGCCCGATAGCTGCGTCAAACATATTCGAGTGCGGGAGCACACTGCGCATGTTTTCCTTGTTATCGAACAAATCAAGGGCAATCTGAGCAATTACGGATGCTTTTGTATAGTAGGGCTGCCCTTATTTAATTAGCAAAAGAAAAAGGGAGGCTTAAACCTCCCTCCCCCTTCAATATTTGGTGAATGCAGTTACTTGCCGCCACCGAGCTCATGTACCTTGACAGCCAGCATCTTGATGGCCTCAGGGCTCAGTTTATCTCCGAAGGCTGGCATGATCGCCACGCGTGTCTTGGGCACTTCTTCCGAGTCTTCATTCACACCGTAGCGAATGGTACGCAGAATTTCATCACGGGAACTACCGAAACGCCAGATGCTATCGGTCAGATTGGCCGCGCCCGTACCCAGTTCATTGATAGCGCCGCCTTTGGCATTTTCGCCATGACAGCCAGCGCAACCGACCTCATTAAACATGGCCAATCCTTCCGGTGTTGCTTTACCCTGTGATGCAGCGACAACGAAATCTGCCAGTTTATTGATCGCGGCATCATCCAACAGGCTGGCGTGTGCAGGCATGGAGCCTTCTCGGCCATCGGTGATGGTTTCAACGATAGTATCGAAATCGCCGCCGTATAACCAGTCATCATCCGTCAGATTGGGGAACAGCCCCGGAGCGCCCTGACCGCCGGAACCATGACAGCCGGCGCAGTTATCACCGAAGATGGCCTTGGCGGAGGATTCGGCAAAATTGCGCATGCCTGCATCAGCCAGTAAGGCCTGACCATCCATGGCTGCAACCTTCTTCAGATAAGGCGCTTTAATCGCGTCATTTTCTGCAACGGCTTCCTTGAATTCCGTAATCATCGTCCAGCCCAACAGGCCTTTGGTCGACTCGTGAACCAGTGGAATGGATGGATAAAGGACGAAATAAATAATACACCAGATCCAGCCGGCATGAAAACAGATCATCCACCAGCGTGGTATCGGGTTGGTTAATTCGCGAATCCCATCCCACTCGTGGCCCGTATCCGGAGCATGTTGCGGCTTATTTTGTTTGGCCATGTCCAACCTCCCTCTTCCAATCCTCATCATTATCATCATTCACAAAATCACGGTGTTGCTCAAAGTGATCGCGGTTGGCCGGCTTGAATATCCAGGTATAAAGACCAATCATCAGTGCAGCGAGCACCAGTGCAATGATCATTCCTGTCCAGTCGGCATGTGTCATGGCTGCCCAGTCGGTAGCAAAGAATTCGCGGATACTATTCACGATAATCCTTTCCTTTTTCGAATTTCACCATGGTGCCAAGCACCTGTAGATAGGCGATCACGGCATCCATCTCTGTTTTGCCACGCACTGCGTTAGCGGCACCGGCGAAATCAGTCTCGGTGTAGGGCACTCCCACCATCGCCAATGCCCGCAGTTTTTTCTCGGTCAAGGTTTCATCGATCAAATGATCTTCGAAGAAGGCGTAATTCGGCATCACGGATTCAGGCACCAGCGAACGCGGGGCGCGCAGATGCTGTCTGTGCCATTCGTTGGAGTATTTCTTGCCAACACGAGCCAGATCAGGCCCGGTACGCTTGGAACCCCACTGGAACGGATGATCAAATTTCGATTCAGCCGCCAGCGAGTAATGACCATAGCGTTCCTTTTCATCACGGAACGGACGAATCATCTGCGAATGGC
>CAZUVA010000051.1:0-7493 GCA_964622755.1 uncultured Zetaproteobacteria bacterium | reverse complement strand
CGGGCTGATAACTGCGTCATTATCTGCTCCATTGAGAATCTTGATCCCATGGGGGTGCATACCGGCGATTCGATTACCGTAGCACCGGCTCAGACGTTGACCGACAAGGAATATCAGCGCATGCGTGATGCCTCGATTGCCATCCTGCGCGAAATCGGCGTAGAGACTGGCGGTTCCAATGTGCAGTTCGCCGTTAATCCTGATGATGGTCGGTTGATTATCATTGAAATGAATCCGCGTGTGTCGCGCTCTTCGGCGCTGGCATCGAAAGCGACAGGTTTTCCGATTGCCAAAATTGCTGCCAAGCTGGCAGTGGGTTATACACTGGATGAGATCCGTAACGATATTACCGGCGAAACATCAGCGGCATTTGAGCCGACCATTGATTATGTGGTGACCAAGTTGCCGAGATTTGCTTTTGAGAAGTTTCCCGGTGCGGATTGCAGGTTAACCACGCAGATGAAATCGGTGGGTGAGGTGATGGCCATTGGTCGCAGCTTCACCGAAAGTCTGGGTAAAGCCATGCGAGGGTTGGAGACCGGTTCCTGCGGTTTTGATAAATCCATTCCGGACGATGAAGATCAGGATCGTTTTTTGCAGGAAAAACTGGCTGTTCCGGGTGCAGAGCGTTTGTGGTGGCTTGGCGAGGCTTTACGTGCCGGCTGGACGGAGGCGCGAGTCTTTGATGTGACCCGGATTGATCCGTGGTTTATCCGTGAAATTGCGGTGGTTATCGAACTGGAAATATCGTTGATGGATCTAGATGCTGGTTCACTCTGCGCTGCCGAATGGAAAAAAGCCAAGCGCGAAGGGTTGTCCGACTTACGGCTGGCGGAGCTGTTGGGCAGTGATGAGTTAACGGTTCGTCGAACACGTCAAACTGTCGGGGTGAATCCGGTTTTTAAACGTGTGGACACCTGTGCTGCCGAGTTTGAAGCGTATACACCTTACCTCTATTCGGCTTACGAAGATGAATGTGAAGCAAGGCCTTCGAATAAGAAAAAAATCATGGTGCTGGGCGGTGGCCCCAATCGCATTGGTCAGGGAATTGAATTTGACTATTGTTGTGTTCATGCGGCCTTTGCCCTTTCCGAAGATGGTTACGAAACCATTATGGTTAACTGTAATCCGGAAACTGTTTCGACCGATTATGACACCTCGGATCGGCTCTATTTCGAGCCGTTGACCTATGAAGATGTGATGGCCATTGTGGATGTAGAACAGCCGGATGGTGTGATTGTGCAATTTGGCGGGCAGACACCGTTGAAACTGGCTGAGTCACTGGAAGCCGCCGGCGTGCCGATTATCGGTACCAGTCCGGATATGATTGATCTGGCTGAAGATCGTGAGCGTTTCCAGCAGTTATTGCATAAATTGAACCTGCTACAGCCTGAAAACGGCACTGCACGCTCGACCGAAGAAGCGGTGGCGGTGGCTACAGAGATCGGTTATCCGGTGGTGGTGCGACCCTCCTATGTTCTGGGTGGTCGCGCTATGCAGATTGTCCATAATGAAAAAGGTTTACTGCGTTATATGACGGAAGCGGTACAGGCATCACCTGATCATCCGGTGTTGCTGGATCGGTTCCTGAATTGTGCGATTGAGCTGGATGTGGATGCGCTGGCTGATGGTCATCGCGTTGTGATCGGTGGTATCATGGAGCATATTGAAGAAGCCGGTGTACATTCGGGTGATTCGGCCTGTTGTCTGCCACCACATTCGATTTCCGATGCCATGATTGACGAAGTGCGCCGCCAGACCCAAGCGTTGGGGCTGGCGCTGAATGTGAAGGGATTATTGAATATCCAGTTTGCCTTACAGGGTAAGATGCTTTACGTGCTGGAAGTAAACCCGCGCGCCAGCCGTACCGTACCGTTCGTTTCCAAGGCGACCGGCAAACCGCTGGCGAAAATCGCAGCGAGGATCATGGCAGGGCAGACACTCGATGAACTGGGAATTGATGAAATTCCGCAGCCGACCGATTTCCTTGCGGTCAAGGAAGCGGTGTTTCCGTTTGTGAAATTCCGTGGTGTTGATCCGTTGTTGAGTCCGGAGATGAAATCGACCGGAGAGGTGATGGGCATTGCCAGCTGTTTTGCCGCCGCTTTTTCCAAATCACAACTTGGCGTGGGCGTGAGATTGCCGGAATCAGGTACGGCATTTATTTCGGTACGTGAAGTGGATAAAACGGCTGCGGTTGAAGTGGGCCGCGTACTTTTCGATGCCGGGTTTAAGCTGTTGGCAACCAGCGGTACGCACAGGGCGCTGACCGGGGCCGGGCTGCAAGCCGAAAGCGTGCCCAAAGTCATTGACGGCATGCGCCCGCATATTGTTGACCGATTACTGAATGATGAGGTTGATTTGATTATTAATACGACTGAGGGTGAGCAGGCCATTAAAGACTCCAAATCAATTCGACAGGCAACGCTGGATCGCGGCATTGCCTATTACACCACCATGGCCGGTGGTCTGGCGGCGGCTCAGGCTATTGCCGGGCACTCTGATGTGACCATGGTTAAGAGTATTCAGGAATACCATAACATAAAGAGCATAAATAAAGATATGAGGAATCAGGAATAAATATGGAACGTGTACCAATGACCCGGCAGGGGTCGGAAACTTTAAAAGAGACCCTGACCCATCTCAAGGGCGAGAAACGCCATAAAATTGTGGCTGCGATTGAAGAAGCGCGCGCGCATGGCGACTTGTCTGAAAATGCTGAATATCATGCTGCCAAGGAAGAACAAGGCATGAATGAAGCACGCGTGAAGGATATCGAAGACAAGTTGGCGCGTGCCTTTATTATTGATCCGGGCACCATTGCATCTGAAAAGGTTGTCTTTGGCGCGACGGTGGAATTGGTTGATATGGATGAAAGCACAGAAATCACTTACCAGATCGTAGGGGTGGATGAGGCAGATATTGAAGCTGGCAAAATTTCGATTACTTCACCGATTGCACGTGCGCTGATTGGTAAGAGCGAAGGTGATGTTGCCATTGTCCTGGCTCCAAGCGGAGAACGTGAATACGAAATCCAGTCGATTACGTATGTTTGATACGGCTTCGGGAGTCCTTCCCTCAGCCTTGAATATGTGGCAAAAATGTGGTTTTTCCACGCTCACGGGCAGCGCTCACCGCGCCTTCTGTGTGGGAACGGGAGCGTGTTCGGCATGAGCGTGGAATGTATTCGAATCGGGTCGGTTCGTCTGTGTCTGGCCTTGATGCTTGGGCTGTTGGTGGTGCCGGGGTATGTGGTTGCGCCTGTTTTGTTTGCCAAAGCCGGTAGTGTTTCACTGGCCGGATCACTGGCCGGTAATATTTTTCATCTGGCTAATATGGGGCTTATTTTTCTGGCTGCAGCGGTTACGGTGTTCTGGTTGAGGATGCGAAAATCAGACATGTATGCAGGCAGACTTCGCTGGTCGTTGCTGTTGTTGGTAACGTTACTCATCGCTGCCAATGAGTATGGTATTTCTCCAGTGATTGCAGCTCTGAAAACACAGATCGGATCCATGGATCAGCTCGCGAATGATGATCCGCAGCGCAAGCTGTTCGGTATATGGCACGGTGTCAGTGCATTGATCAATTTGTTTGCAGCAGTTGGCGCTGTCGGCCTGGTTTCGCTGGGTGCGATGCCGCCCTGTAAGAAGAGGGCTTCTGAGGAATCATGTCCATCATAACCGAGTGGTTGCAAAAACGGCTGGCGGATACCGAACTGGTGATGCTGCTTTCGTCATTGCTGGTCATTTTTATTCTGCTTGTTTTGCTTGGGCCTATCCTGGCGCCGGTGCTGCTGGGTATTGCGCTTGCCTATGTACTCGATGGCATTGTTGATCTGCTGACACGCTGTAAATTTCCCCGCATGCTGGCCATTGTTGTGACAGGTGGCGGAGCCATGTTGTTGCTGTTGTTTACGCTGTTGGCTGTATTGCCGTTACTGACTGAGCAGGTCGGCCGTCTGGTTTCACATGCGCCGCAATATGTGCAATCGATTCGGGAGATGCTGCAACAGTTGCAAACCAGTCATGCCGAATGGATCAATCCAAGTTATCTTCAGAAAATCATTGCCGCCATAGCGGTGAAATTGCAGGAGTGGGGTGGAGCGTTGCTGACATTCTCCATTGCTTCGATTCCTGGCATGATCACACTGCTTGTTTATGCTGTGCTGGTACCGGTCATGGTGTTCTTTTTCCTCAAGGATAAGAAAGTCATCATTGCTTGGGGTCAACAGTTTTTACCCAGAGAGCGTGCTCTGTTGCAACGCGTCTGGAATGAACTTGATACGCAGATCGGCAATTATATCCGCGGCAAATTCTGGGAAGCTTTTTTGGTCGGAATTGCTATGTGGCTGGTGTATTGGTGGATGGGACATGAATACGCGCTATTACTGGGTGTGTTGACCGGTATTTCGGTATGGATCCCGTTCGTAGGTGCTGCGGTGGTCACGTTTCCCGTGATCCTGTTGTCATTTTTTCAATGGGGCTGGACGGATACCATGGCCTACAGTGTACTGGCTTATGCCATTGTGCAGACGATCGATGCCAATGTGGTTGTACCGTGGCTGTTTTCAGAGATTGTCAATTTACATCCAATTGCAATTATCGTGGCGATTCTCGTATTTGGAAGCCTGTGGGGCATTATGGGTGTGATTATAGCGATTCCAATGGCCGCATTGGTCAAAAGCGTGGTTTTCATTGTACTGGAAAGGCGTTTAGATGATAAGGGTTCAGGTTCAAATCAGGATAAATTGCAAGCACAGTGAGATTGTTTAGGCTGCGGCCACTTTTGTACAACGATGTTTAATGATTGAATCACTGAGGATAACAATATGAATGACAAAACACCTGTGAAGGGTTCAGTAATGCCTGAGGGAAGCAGCCCATCCCAAGGTGAAATGGATGAACTCAAACGTGATATGCGTTCTGCCCAGTGGACGCATTGGGCGCAGGCCAACCAGAAACATATTATTGCAGCAGTGGTTGCACTGGTTGTGATTCTGATTGCGGGCGGCCTGTGGCAGGAGCAAAATAAATCACAACGTGCGGCGGCGGCTACTCTGTATCAGCAGGCTGTGAACGAGCAGAATTCAGGCAAGCAACAGGCTCTGATGCAAAGTGTGATCACACAATTTTCATCGAGCAGTTATAGCGCTTTGGCTCAAATGCAGCTGACACGTTTGGATCAGGCTCATGCTGAGACGCATCTGCAGGCACTCATCGCCCATCCGGAAGCAATGAAGGAATGGATTTGGCAGGCTCGCCTGGATATGGCTGCGATAAAAATTGAGCAGGGTGACAAAGCTGCTGCCAATGTACTGCTGGGGCATGCTGTTGGCGATCAGTATCAGCAGTTGCGTCATTATTTGATGGCTATGGCGGCACCCGGTGCGACGGAAAAAGAAAAACATTTGAAAAAAGCACTGGATGCTGTTTCACAGGATAAAGCTTTGAAAACCAGGATCGAAACCTTGATGGTACAGAAAACATCCTGATGTTGAAGCATTGCCCACAGGCATTACGAGCATATTCATTATCCCTGCTGTTGCCGGGATTGCTGGTTTTGTCAGGTTGTTCGACTGTTGCGGGGCTATGGGCGGATAGCCCACCCGAACAGGCGGAGAGTACTCCTGTTGCTGCCCCGGTGGCCCCAACAGGGCATATATCAGTGTTGTGGCGTAATGATGTTGACCAGCGGAAACCTGCATCACCACCCGGTTTTAGTCTGCCAGCGGTTATTATGACCAGCCATGAAGAACTTGTGATTGTCGGGGGGCAGGACAGGCGCGTACGTATCTATGGGACCAATGGCAGTGAAACAGGCAGGGTTGCGCTAAAACATGCTTCTGAATCCGGTGCGCTGAAACTGTCAAACGGGCTGGTCGTTATTGGTGATGTGGGTGGTATTCTGTATGGTCTGGATATCGATAAACGTCGTATCGTGTGGCAGAACCAGCTTTCCGCTGCACTGATCAGCAGTCCCGTTGCTGTAGATGATGGTTTTATTATTCAGGTGTCAAATAATCAGATTTACCGATTTACTGCGGATGGGCAAAAAGTGTGGAGTTATTCCTCCGGGCAACTGGGCGGTCTGGGTATTCATCTGAATCCATCGCCGGTCATATACAACCATCATATTTATACCGTTTTCAGCAATGGTGATGTGGTTGCATTAAACGCTGAAAATGGCAATTTTTTGTGGAAAAGGCAGCTGCTACTCAGCAACAATGCTGCGGTGATGAGTGAAATAAAAATGCCAACGGCAACACCGCTCATTGTTCCCGTCGCTCAATCGGGCCGGGGTGAAGATGTGATCGTCGTTTCTATATTTCAGGGCGAACTCACCTTCCTGTCTTTGCAGGATGGCAGTACACTCAGTACCCGTAACATATCTCTGAAATCAAAACCGCTGTTAATTGGCAACACTGTATTTACCGCTGATGCAACGGGTGCCGTGAGTGCACTGGATACATCTGGCGCTGAAACCCTGTGGAAAAAACAAGTCTCTGATGGCGTATTGACCGGGCCTGTATTGTGGAAGGGTAGCTTGTGGGTCGCAGATGATCAGGCGCGTGTGTTTCGTCTGAATCTGAGAGGAACCGTATTGGCCAGTACCCAACTGGATGGTCGAATTGATCGTGCCCCGGTTGCTGCCATCGGTGGTATTCTGGTACGCAATAATCTCGGCACGCTTTATATGTTGCGCTGAATCAATAGCGGCTGTTTTCAGGACCCCCCCCTTGTCAGAGTCTATAAGTCATCATCGCGCCGCAAGGTTGCCGGTCATTGCCATTGTCGGTCGTCCCAATGTTGGCAAATCAACCCTGTTTAATCGCATCGTTGGCAAACGCAAGGCTATTGTCGGTGACCGCCCCGGTGTTACTGTTGACCGGCTAGAGAATGAGTGCCGGCTCGGAGAGCGGGATGTGGTGCTGGTTGATACCGGTGGTATTGGTGAAGGCACTCACGATCTTATGCAGCCTGCTATTGATTCACAGGTGGAAGCCGCCCTCGAAATTGCCGATGTTGTTCTGTTTGTAGTCGATGCGAAGGCCGGGGCAACACCGATAGATGCTGTTATTGCTGACAAATTGCGTAAACATCAAGTCCCGTTGCTACTTGTGGCCAACAAGGCAGAGAAGCCGGGTAGCGAGATCGAATTTTTCAACCTGGGTCTTGGTGATCCGATAGCTGTTTCCGCTGCTCATGGTGAGGGCGTTCGTGATTTTATTGCTACACTGGAAACCCTGATTCCTGAGCAGGCTGACGAACCGGTCGGGGAAATACAGCAGGCTATTGCATCTGTTGCTGTGATTGGCCGACCGAATGTCGGCAAATCCACCCTTATCAATGCGTGGCTAAGAAAGCAGCGCATGGTAGTCAGTGAGATTGCCGGCACCACCCGTGATGCCATCGACAGTAGCATGCCATACAAAGACGGTTTTATCCGTCTGGTGGATACTGCCGGCCAGCGCAAGCATGGCCGTATCAATGATA
>CAZUVA010000050.1:0-7614 GCA_964622755.1 uncultured Zetaproteobacteria bacterium | reverse complement strand
GGCGAACAGGCTGTGCGTTTGATTTTGTCCGGTCCTGCCGGGGGCCTGGTTGCAGCCCAGGAGGTTGGCCACCAGACAGGTGTGAAAAAGCTGATAACGTTTGATATGGGTGGTACCAGCACTGATGTAGCATTACTGGATGGTTCGCCGGCCATGACTACAGAAGGAGCTGTAGCTGGTATTCCGGTTGCGCTGGCTATGCTGGATATCCATACCATTGGTGCGGGCGGCGGCTCACTGAGCTGGATCGATGCAGCCGGTTTACCACAGGTCGGTCCCGAGTCAGCCGGAGCACAACCGGGGCCAGCCTGTTATGGGTTGGGTGGTGAGCGTCCGACCGTCACCGATGCAAATCTGCTAATCGGCCGTATTCCTGAAACGGCAAAGCTGGGCGGCAGTATGTCGTTGGATATTGCTGCCGCCAGACAGGTTTTTGAGGTGTTTGGTAGAGAAATAGGATTGACGGGGATGCAGGCAGCAGAAGCCGTAGTCCGTATTGCTGAAGAACACATGGCCGCTGCATTGCGAGTGGTATCGATTGAGCGAGGCGTAAATCCGGTTGAATTTTCCCTGCTTTGTTTTGGCGGAGCGGGGGGATTGCATGCCTGTGCACTGGCTGAGAAACTGGGTATGGACAAGGTGATTTTTCCGGTTGCCAGTGGTGCATTCTCTGCCCTTGGTATGCTGGCAGGGCGGCAGCAGGGACAGTTTTCCAGAACACGGCGATTGTTGCTGGATGACGATGCTACGGTGAGTGCATTATCTGATTTGTTTGCTGAACTGGAGCAAGAAGCAGCAACAAGCATGCAAGGCCTGGCGCTGACTTTCGAGCGACGGGTGGATATACGTTATGCCGGGCAGGGATTTCACATTACGATTGATATGTATGATAATGAGAAAAACATACAACAAAAATTGCAACAACGTTTTGAACAGGCGCACAGTCAGGCCTACGGCCACATATTGCAGCGACCGATTGAGTTAATGACAGCTCGATTGACTGCTGTGGTAGAGCAGATTGCATTGAAGTTCCCGCTTTGTTCTACCAATGGTAAAACGCTGCCGGCCAGTTTTTCCAAGGTCTATGGCGTGGGGAATGTGCCGCATTATCGACGTGAAGAATTATCCGCTGGATTCAGTTGTGCAGGGCCCGCATTGATTGTGGAAGATACATCCACGTTGTGGATGCCGGAGCACTGGCAGATGCGGGTGGATAGCTATGGACATCTGAGGCTGGAGCGCCTGTGAATGCGGTTGAACTCAGTCTGTTTTCGCATCGGCTGGCGGCGATTTGCGAGGAGATGGGGGCTGTTCTCAAACGCAGTGCGATTTCTCCCAACATCCGTGACCGCGAAGATTTTTCCTGCGCCTTGTTTACGGCGCAGGGCGAGCTGATTTCACAGGCTGCTCATATTCCGGTGCATCTGGGTTCGATGGCATTTGCCATGGTCGATGTGGTGGGGCATTTCCAGTGGCGGCAAGGTGATATCGTTTTGTTTAATGACCCCTTTCTGGGCGGTACTCATTTGCCTGATATTACTGTGGTTTCACCGGTTTATATTGATGGGCGACTGGCTGCATTTGCGGCTTCCCGTGCCCATCATGCCGATATCGGCGGCAATTCTCCCGGTTCCATGGGTGTGGAAACACGGCTGCAAGATGAAGGGCTGGTGTTATCACCGCGTTACTGGTTTAAGGCGGGTGCTGAGAACCCGAATCTGAAACGGCTGTTTTATAAATGCGTGCGTGCTCCTGATGAGCGTATGGGCGATCTTTCGGCACAACGTGCTGCCTGCCTGTTGGGAGAACAAAGGCTGGCAGAGCTTGGAGATGTTCAGCTTGAAACAAGGTTTGCATCCCTGATGACGGCTTCAGAGCAGTATGGTCACATGGCCATAGTCTCGATCCCGGATGGCGAATACAGCTTTGAGGATCGGTTGGAAGGTGACGGAATTGAAGATGACGGGCCGGGTTCCGTTAGTCTGGTCATTCATGTTAGAATTCACATAAAAGGGGAATATGTAACTGTCTATTTTAATGGGACATCTTGTCAAAGTAAAGGCCCGGTGAATTGCCCTATGGCAGTGACTGCAGCCAGTGTCTTTTATGTGTTCCGCTGCCTGATGCCGGCGTATACTCCTCAGACGGCTGCGATTTTTCATTCGATTTCAATCAAAGCTGCAGAGGGATGTCTGGTGCATGCGAAAGCAGGCGCTCCGGTAGCGGCCGGTAATGTCGAAACCAGCCAGCGTATTGTGGATGTGATGCTGGGAGCGCTGAGTAAAGCCATTCCGGATCGCATTCCGGCCGCAGCACAGGGCACGATGAATAATGTAATTTTCGGTGGAGGAGATCGCGAGGCTGAGCGGGGAAGTGATGCATGGGTTTATTACGAAACGCTGGCCGGAGGTATGGGAGCCCATGCTAATGGAGGTGGTTTGTCGGCGGTACAGTGCCACATGACCAATACTAAAAATTCATCCATTGAAGTGCTGGAGATGCATTATCCTTTGCGTGTACGTCATTATACTGTACGAAAAAATTCAGGCGGTGACGGGCGGTTTAAGGGCGGAGATGGATTGATTCGGGAATGGGAAGTACTCGAAGACTGTCATTTGTCTTTACTGACGGAGCGACGGAATACCGCGCCCTATGGTTTGGCAGGAGGCCAGTCCGGCCAGTCGGGAAGTAACCGTTTGTGGCGGAATGGTGGATGGGAAGGATTGCCTGCCAAAGGCTCATGGCAACTGAAAGCGGGGGATATCATCCGGATTGAAACACCGGGTGGTGGCGGGTTCGGTAGCGTAGAGACGCTGGAAATATAATCGGTTAGCATTTTTTCACCGCAGTTTTTTCCAAGGGTGAGTTCGTGTGCACGCGTAATTCACTTTGTCGCTCACGACTTTTGCAAGTGGCCCAATATGTTTTGCTTTTACTCTGCGTTCCCCTGCGTACTCTGTGGTGAAATGATTATGATGTTAATGGTGAACAATGATTATATTGGGTATTGAGTCGTCGTGTGATGAAACGGCGGTAGCGATTTATGAGGGTGATCCGGTGAGTGTCCAGGGTCGCATTGTAGCCGAGAAGATTGCATCGCAGATTGAAACGCATGCAAAATTTGGTGGCGTTGTCCCCGAGGTTGCTTCGCGCGAACATTTGATAGCATTACCACCCATGGTGGATGCATTGTTATCGGAAGCTGGATTGAACTGGTCAGATGTCCATCAGATTGCAGTAACAGCAGGTCCAGGGCTAATGGGGGCGCTACTGGTAGGCACGTCCTATGCCCGGGCTGCAGGTATGGTAAATGATATTCCGGTGATGCCGATTCATCATATGGAAGGGCATTTGTTAGCCCCGGGTCTGGAAGGGGAGTTGCCTGACTTTCCTTTTATAACGTTACTTGTATCCGGCGGACATACCTTGCTGGTGCATGTGAAAGCTATCGGCCAGTACGAGGTGATAGGTCAGACACTGGATGATGCAGCCGGCGAATGTTTTGATAAATCCGCCCGTTTATTGGGATTGCCTTATCCGGGCGGCCCTGAGATTGCCGCTTTGGCTTTTGGTGGTAATGCCAAGCGTTATAAACTACCCCGCCCGATGCTGAACAGGGATAATCTCAATTTCAGTTTCTCCGGTCTGAAAACAGCCGTGATGTATGCCGTGAAAAATGCCGGGGGCTTATCATCCATGAATGAAACAGACCGGCGGGATATGGCTGCCTGTATTGAAGCAGCGACCTGCGAAGTGCTGGTGAAGAAATCCATTCACGCCTGTTTACAGGCAGATGCGCCAAGGCTGGTGATCGCTGGCGGCGTGGCGGCCAATAAACATCTGCGCAGTTTATTGGACGAGCTTGCCGAAGCGAAAGGAATCGAAGTACACATGCCGCACCCCAGACACTGCACAGACAATGCCGCCATGATTGCCTATGCCGCATTCCAGAAAATTAAAAGCGGCATTCCATATTCAGAAGATTGGGATGCTACGCCAAGGTGGAACCTGTCCAGCTTAACTTAAAGTAACTAGTTCGTAGGTTATCGCCGGTCGAAGCGCGCTTGTTAATTATATGCCATATTTTCATCATTGTGTTAAACATGAATGGGCCATTCAGATTTGACCTATCTTTATCAAAGTGGAATACCCCAATTCGAGGGCAGAAAAGCAGTGATTTTTCCTGATTTTGCATCACTTGCAGGGTTAGCTGCAGCAGGTTTTTTGTCTCGTTTCTGGGGTTCACTCCTGGAATCTACTGCGAATACATGATGGCCATCGATATGCCCCGTATAGGCGATATAATTAGTTCCTGTGGTGGCTCCTGTTGATAAATCCTTTCCTGTTTTTGGAAAAATCCCTACAACATAACCTACGCCGGATGGCACGGTAGTACCGGGCATGATACCTGATACGCCGGGGCCATCGCCGGCCGGCACTGAGACGAATGTTTGGTTGGATACCCAATAACCGGCCTCAGCCGTAGTTATAAACTTGATGTAAGAGACAGCTGAAGCATCAAAAGCTCTTTCTCTATAGGTGGCATATGACGGGATAGCAATAGCGGCTAAAATACCAATAATAGCAACAACTATCATGATCTCTATTAGTGTGAAACCGAAATCGGACCTTTTTCTGATCGATCTGTCAGTCATTCGGTTGTTTGTGTAAAAATAATTTTGGTGCTTGATATTCGAGCAAATATCCATTCCCCCCCCAAACTGGTATCGTGTCTAACTCAGACTGCAGTAACACTGTCAGGCTATCTGGATAATTTCCATGTTTATGAGCATAACGATCCAGGGCAAGCTGAACCTGCATCGCTTTTTCAAAGGCAATAATATCTTTGTTATAACGCAACTTTTCATCTTCATCATGGGAGGCGGCTAGCATTCCCTTCAACCAGATCAGGCCGGTACGAATATTGCCACCGCTGGCCATGAGCATGCTGGCCAGATGGCCAATCCATGGAGGTGCATCAGGAATATTACTGGCAATGCGCAAGACTTCACCGGCCTTGACCGGGGTATTGAGATAATGAAAATAGTTAAAACCTTCAAAAAAGGGCAAAACAATCTGATTGGGTAAGGCGCGTCTTCCGTTTTCCAGGATTGCATTGGCTGCCTGAACGAATCTATCTCCCCTGTGCGCCAACACTGACTCGCTACGATAATATGTATCTAGCAAACTGGGGTGCAACTGGCTCATAGCAATGAAATGTAGTTGCATCGTTTCCAGATTATCTTCATCTGGTTGCTTGTTCAGGCCGCCATAATATACGGCTGTTTTGATAAACAGGGATTCAGCAATTAGCTGATTCATATAACTGTGCCCCAGCACATCCAGCAAGCGAACCGGAAGTGCGGGTGATATATTTGACGAAGTCACTGAAGCATGTTGATCCTGAGCTGTAAAAAGAAAACCATAACCGATAACCAGTACAGTCAGAACAATCGTCGATTTCATCGGGGATGGGAATAGCTGTCCGTTCATAAAATATCTCTGCGCTGATAGATAAAACACGATAGTGCTAAAATGATTGCCAAATAAATGCTTACTAGGCTAAAGGGCAACCATACGGGCATGCCGATCATAATTTCCATGCTTTGATTGCTTAACACGCTGTCTTTTAAATCGAGCACACTGAAATCCGGGAAAACCATATTCATGCCCTGCAATATTTTACCCAGCCCTTGTGCTGAAGCTTCTGATTGCTGACCGATTGATTCTCTGACCACAGGCAGACCTGAACATATGAGTGAATAGGCAAGTGTTATCAGCATGACAGGAAAAGCGCCCCGAATGGCAGCGGATATAAGCATGACAATGCCCAGATGGGTCAACAGAATCAACTGCAGGGCGATCCATGTTAGCGAGAAGTGGGTGATGGAAAATACCGGGAAATAGGTTTGTCCAATGATCGGTTTGATCCAGATGATTTCAGCTATGGCTAGCGCGGCCAGCAGTAGCTCGAAACAGAGCAGAAGCAGTGATAAGCCGGCCATGGTTCCGAGTACATATTCAGTTCGGGAAATAGGTCGGGCAAGGATACTGTCGATGATCCTGTGATCATCATCCCATGCAATGGCTTGCACTGCGTAAAAGAGGATAAAGAGCATCCCGGCTGCCCATATGATGGAAAACTGGAAATCACTGATGACGCGACCCAGATCGTGGCCGAAGAAGTCGATGAAGAAAACGCCGCATACTTCAAACACCAGTGCAAATAAACACAGACCCCAGACTGCATTGCGCCTTAGCCCGTTAAGAAAGGTAATATTTGCCAGCGCCAGAATACGATTCATGGCCGGGATCCTTTGACGACGCTAACAAAGGCATCCTGCAGGGTGATGCCGGTCATTGGCTTGCCGGCAGATTGTTGTGAACATAAGCTGGCGATTGAGCCATTATAAAGCATTTTTCCCTGATGCAGGATAGCGACATCATCGGTAATGCGTGCAACGTCATCCAGCAAATGTGAGCAGAATAATATGCTTTTGCCCTGACTGCGCAGATCATGAATCAAATCAATTACCTCTGCACGACCCATGGGATCCAGACCGGACATCGGCTCATCCAGAATAAGCAGATCAGGATCGTGGATGAGTGCTGCTGCAAAGCTGGCTCGCTGTTGCATACCTTTTGAATATTCGCTCAACCTGCGATTGCGGGCATCCAGGATGCCCAGTCGATCCAACAGTTCATCTGAGCGTTCAGCGATGATTTGATTTGGTATGTCACAGCAGCGCCCGGCGAATCGAAGTAATTCCATGCATGTCAGGTTGGGAGGAAAAGAGGATGTTTCCGGCAGATAACCGATGTGCCGGCGTGTAGCAGGAGAAGGGTTTTCATCGCCAAGCACAATGATCTTGCCCTGATCTGGTCGCATATAACCCATAATCAGGCGAATAGATGTGCTTTTTCCTGCGCCGTTCTGGCCGATCAGACCAAGCGTTTGCCCCTGTTTGAGTGAGATTGATATTCCCTTCAATGCATGCTGGGAAGGAGAGCGGTTAATTTGTTTTGGGTAGGTCTTATGGACTTGGATAAACTGGATCATATAAGGCTGGCCCGCTTTTTATTCTCTGAAGAAAGGAGGGAATGCTAAAAAACATTCCCTCCTTGATTGCCATGAAAGAATAACAAGCAATTACATTGCAGTATATCCCGTTGCATCAAGCTTAACGGTTGCTTTACCGATTGCTTTAAACTTAGTGCCTGTAGTAACACTCTTCTGATAAGTGCCGGACTGATCGGTTTCTGCAGCATAAAGCTTGTCACCGTTGGCATGTTGAGCGGTAATGGTGGCATAGGCTTGGGTGGCATCCGTATCGGCTTGCAGGTTAACATTGTTGCTGATTGATACCGGTGCTTCCTGACCCTTGGTTTTGGTGGCTACAAAGCCGTTGGCAGTAAGCGTTTTACCTGCACCAGCTTTACCTGCTGTATTGGTCTTTGTAACGGTTGATCCATATGACTGATAATCAGCAAATACAGCTTCTTCAGCCAGACGGGCAGTGTGCAGATCAGATACTGCCGCTGAGTTGAAAGCCTTGGTACGGTAGTTCGAGAACTGCGGGATTGCGATGGCAGCCAGAATACCGATGATGGCAA
>CAZUVA010000049.1:0-7636 GCA_964622755.1 uncultured Zetaproteobacteria bacterium | reverse complement strand
CATCATATTCACCCATATCTCCCAGTTCCGGATACAATGAAACCCCGATCACATCAAGCTTGTACCAGTATGGAAAGTTCTCCACGCCATCCACATTGTGCGCAGCGTAAGTCAGTTTCCCTCTAAACTCTCTACGTAACTGACCAATCAATTCCAGCCATGGTAAGTCTCTGGCAATCTTTTTTAACTCTGTCCCAATAACAAACGCCTCTACCCCAAGTCTTTGAGACAATCTGGCATACATCAACAGGTGATCAGAATAATTTTTGAACCAGCTTTGCATCCGATCCGAATTTCTGAATGATATTGCTCCTGCCCATGATCCACCCACAAGAATTTGTGGTTTGACCACCACCTTGAGCCCCAATTGATGTGCAGTTTCAATAGCAGCCATTAACTGCGCCGTTGTGACATTATTTGCAACACGAATATCGGTTGAATTCGGGCCGCTCTGTTTTAAAAACACAATCAAAGTTACCGAATTCGCACCAATGGCTACCATATTTAACAATGACCGCCTTGCAGCTCGATCATTCCATGCAACTTTCGACGTTTGTAATGCGTTAAACCCTCGCCACTTGCCTCCCTTTCTAAATACTGATGCTGAGTAGCTTGTTGATGAATGAGTTGAGAAAACCCCATTAGCATTTGGCCTTACCTGAGCCGATAAGTCCACAGGGCCTTCAATCCGGCTCGAACACCCGCCGATGGCAATCAATACCCCCAGAAGAAGTATCAGCTTTGGCATCAGATCTTCCTGTAAACTCGCCAGATATTATCCGAATAAACCAGCTTAAAGCCCTTCAATCCATCTTTATACATTTTCGGATAACGTTGACTGATTCGATCTTTTTTGCCAATAACAGAATCTGGATCTGGAAGTACAATCTGCTCAATATCGGGAAAAGCATGATCCAGAGCAATTTTAAATCGACTGGTGTATGACAGAAACACGCCTTCAGCATCACCACGGGCAACCAGTGCTTTATAGCCGCTACTCTCGTCGATCATCGTATCGCGGCGATTCTCACTCAACCAGCGCCCAAGCCGCAATGAACCATCCGTATCCTCAACCAAAACACGTTCAGCCCTGAATGATTGAGCCCAATTGTTCATGCCTGGACTGGCAGTCTCCAGAAACATCCACCAGCCACCGGCAAGACTAATAACAAGAAAACCGATAACACTCCAGTACACACGCTTACTTTCTATGTGGATAAATGTGATTTCTGCCATAATGGCGGCATTAATCAGTACGAGAATTTCCATCGGGTGGGTCAGATAGAACTGATCGGTTGCAAGTGCAATCGCCAAAACCGGATGTACAAACAATACAAAACTTGCCTTGAAACGGGACCCTTCGTTCCATGTACTGAGCATAAAATAGATAATCACCGGATAGGAAATCAATGCGTACCCGAACGCCGCAATCAACGCCGGAAAGAACCTTCCGCCATAATCAATCAGCCATGGATATTTATACAATTCCATATATCCACCGAGGTAGGATGAATTGGGGTCAGTAATAAAATGAAGAAAACTGCCTTCAAAAACCCAGTTAAGCCATGCCCACGAAAACACAGACATAAAAAATGGAACCGACAGAATAAAGTAGATACTGACCGGCGAAGCCATCATCAGCCTTCTTGGTGCAATAACGGCAAGCATGGGCAGCAATGCAACGAACAGGAATACGGCTGTGCCATCCACAAAGAAAAAGAGCGCAAGAATGATACCAAGAGAAATATATGACCGCACATCATGCTCTGAAATCATGCTCTGACAGGCATGATACAGCAGATAGAACATCACCATACTCATCGACAGCTGACTTCCAGTTGTCGCCCCCCACAAAAATGCAGGCTGTGCGACCAACAGAAAAACCAGCAACAAGCGCTTAGATGCATTCACTTCTGCCTGGCGAATA
Source organism: uncultured Zetaproteobacteria bacterium (assembly GCA_964622755.1). Taxonomy (GTDB): domain Bacteria; phylum Pseudomonadota; class Zetaproteobacteria; order Mariprofundales; family Mariprofundaceae; genus Mariprofundus. The sequence goes on along the minus strand of CAZUVA010000049.1, from coordinate 5,709 downwards.
TGAAATAGGAATATGCCAAGCAAAAGACAGGCAAACAGTATTGAATCAAAATAAGGCGCAGCGCCATGTGCCATACCGGGTAAATAGTAGAATGGAACCAGCGAATATAACGGCAGATGCGGGTAGAGCAGACTTAAATTCTCCAGTCTGATCTCGTCAGATCCGAGTACGCCCAGCACTTTTGCCCAGCGAACCATGGCCTCATCATACATGAACCCGTGAGACAATAACCACGATGTCAAGGCAGCCAGAGCAATGACAGTCATGATGACAATAATGATGTTTTCCTGACTTCTCAGGTTAGACCTATAGATTTTCATCTGTTTTCACCTGCAGTGTTGGACTCCAGAGAAGCATCACTCACTTCACTTGTGGTCGCAAAACTGGTCAGGCCATGATGTGTCTTCTCCCAATAGAATGGATTGAAAATTAATTGCCACAACCCTTTGAAAGCTGACCATGACATAAGCATCCAGTACAGCGGAACCGTTACAGCCCATGGCATTAAGGTATAATAATGGCGTTTGAATCCACTCAGTAGAAACAAATGAATCAGAAAAGCGTTACCTAGGAGCAGGTTAACCAGATTGATATACAACAGTGCCGCCGGGTATATCGCGTCAAACGTAGCTGTCTGAGTCACCAGCCATATAATAAACAGCCCCACCAGAAACGGCATCACCAGCACGCTGATAATGGTTCCACCAATAAAAAACTGAAATCCCCAGAACCCAACATGCCCCAGCGTCTTGTAAAAGCGTAATGGCCTGCGCATATGCACAAGATAGGTCTGCATATAACCTTTCAGCCAGCGGGAGCGCTGCCTGATCCAGTTGTGCAAATCTTTATTGGCCTCTTCGTATGTTGTCGAATTCACAACGCCTACGCGATACTCTTTCTGAGTCAGTCGAACACCCAAATCTGCATCTTCGGTTACATTGTACGGATCCCAACCCTGCAGTTCTCTAAGCACATTCATTTTAAAATGATTGGATGTACCCCCCAGAGGGATCGGAATTTTCAGTGTATCCAGGGCGGGAAGATAAAAATCAAACCAGAGGGAATACTCCATGGTAAACATACGGGTCAGCCAATTCTCAGTCGCATTGAAATAATTCAATCGAGCCTGGATAACCGCAGTATTCGAAGGCGCTTTTCTGAAGGCCAGCACAACTTTCTTCAGCTGATCTGCTTCCGGTGCATCCTCGCCATCATAAATAGTGACCAGTTCGCCTCTTGCAAAGTTTAACGCATAATTACACGCTTTCGGTTTGGTTTTGGGCAATGAATCCGGCACCTTGATGATTTCGAATATACCCTCAAGACCCAGAGATTTAGCTGTCTCGATCGTTTCATCATCATCTTCTTCCAGGATGATCTTGATATCGAGCTTGGACATCGGGTAATCAAGATTCCTGAGTGCTTCAGCAAGATGTGGCATAGATGCTGACTCCTTGTACATAGGCACAAGTATTGTATACGTCGGCAAATCAGCATCACGGACAGCCTCAACTTCCGCATCAGTCACCAGATTATCAAATCTTTTATCCCCGCCGATCCATGTAAACGCCACGCGCAACCCGAAGTTGAGAATCATAAATACCGAAATAAACACATTGATCGCAATCAGTGTTGGAATCGGCCACATTGCCAATGAAGCCAGTGTAATCGTCATCAGTATAAAGGCAAAAATAAGTTGCCCCGCGCTGAATACCTGGCTGGCTGAATATTGTGGTTGATCATTTCTCAGTTCATGAACTGATTTATCACTGAAAAACGCATCCCCGTAATTCTGCAACGTCCAGACAATATCGAATTTTGAGGTCACCACAAAATCAACAGGGCCATCGACCACCTTCTCGATTTCCCGCATCACTTTACCATCAAGATCGGCCACGGCCACCTTGGTTAAGCCCCCCTCCTTGCGCCACGGGATAAACAAATTCTCGGAATATGTATTGTAGTGTTCCTGCCGAACCAGAACCTCATCCGGATGCTCATCCATCAGGTTCACGAAGGGCTTACCAAAATGATCGGCCAGCACTTTATAGAACAGGTACGGACGCACCCAGCCCTTGGAGATAATGATATCCCCTAGCCGGGTTCCCCATTGTTTCTGAATAGTAATGGCTTCTTCAAGCCTAGCCTCGGTGATCAGGTTGGTTTGAACCAGCAGATCACCAATGCGCCCCTTTCTGAAATGATCGGTCAACGCATCATAAAATTCCAGAGCTGTAATCCAGCCCTTGGCCAACACAATCTCCCCAACCCGCAGGCCTTGCTCTTCCTGTAAGGAAAGAGCTTCGGCCAACTGGTCTTCAGTGATCAACTTCTTTTCCAGTAAGCAGTCACCGATCCTGCGGGGTCGTGATGTCTCCATCTGAGTCATAATCGTCCGAACCTTTATTTATTCGGAAGGTTGATATCGTCATCCTCAGTATTGATGTTGGTGTGATGCCCACGTTGAGCATGAAGATCCTCTGCTGTCGGCATCTCAACATCATGGTCATCACCCGGTCCCTGACGGCGGGAAATACGGAAGATGTACACAATAAACAGACTCAACAGGAACCATAACAGGCCCAGCAACCAGAACCGGTACTCACCCATGACAGCAAACCAGTCCTTCGTATCCGGATAATAAACCTCAGCCAAAGTCGGCTGTTTACTGTCAATATTCAGCAGGACGCCATGTGCATCAATAAATGCCACATCGCCTTCAATCAAACGCAACTTCTTATAAAACTCATGTTTGACCAATCCGGATGGAAGAACCAGCAAACCATACGATGAAGATGCATTGGCAATTTGAGCAATAGTAATCTTCGGCAGCACGTTCACGCTGAAGAATGTTTTGCCATCCTTGTCCCTGATCTCAACCGGCCCTTTGTTCATAGTCACCGGCGCATCAAGATTATCCAGATTGAAATTACCAAAGGCAACAAATGGGCCATCGGGGTTCAAGGCATCAGCCTCTTTCACAAAATGAACCCTGGCATAATCCATGACAAGCGGAAGGTCAGTAATCATCCTGGCAATCAACTGCAGTGCACTCTCCGGATCGCTCAGATACTTATCGGCAATGAATGTATCAAAGCCTGAAGAGAAATACTGCGCCAAACCTGAAAATTCCGTTGGGGCTTCATCTGTTTTCTTCACAACAATCGAGGTGTCCGGAGTAATCTGCACAAAATCGGTTGGAAGAACGCCAAAGCAGTCTCCCGACACAACATCATGCTGCACGACAAAGCGCAGGTTGTTGTACTGCTGCTGATAACCAACAGGCAAAGGCACAGAATAATCATGCTTTAAGCCGTCATTCTCCAGTCGTTTTGAAAACACCATCACATCATTCAGGAATACATACAACTCGTAATTCGGGTCTGCCTCCCAACGAACAGGTGCAATAATATTCAGACGTAGCATATCCAGTCTCGTACCTGATGGCAGATCCTGAGGTGACAACGTAGCGTTCCATGTGGTTTCCCTGCCAATATAATGAGGCTCGGTATTCAGCTGATACAGCGGCAACGTAAAAGTCTCGCTATTAGAATCCTTGGGCAATGTCCGCATGGAATATAAACGATCCGGTTTATTGAGATCATAATGTCGGCCAGCGGCAAGCAACTCCCAACGACCCTCAATCATATACAAGGGTTGCACATCGTAAGGCTCTGAAACCGCGACAGAAGCCACATTGCCTGATCTGATCAGATTCAGATTATCTGTAGGAGTGCGGAATACATCACCACTCTTAAGCGCAACGAAACCCTTGTGTAAACGCTTGCCCCGCTGGTTCAGTACCTTGATAATATCAGCTTTTGGAGCCACAACTACATCACCAATAACCGGCAGACGTTTAATGACGACTTTTTTGCCTGCATTGGTCAATAATTCCATGACCGCCATGGCTGCAGAAAACTGGGTTGCATCCAGATCGCCTGTTGGCAACGATACAACTACCTTCGGAGGCAGCATACGCCACGCATCCCGAATAGACTTATCAATCGAGCTATAGGTGATATCCATAGCCGTGGTCGGCAGGATGTGGAGGAAGCCACCACCGGAACGGATATCCAGGCAGCGATTTTTATCGACTAGCGTGCCAGCCTCAATACTCACCTTCACCATTCCATCCCGGAACATGGATGACGGCAGAACCACCGCATTTTCATGCACCATATTGTCCGCTTTGACAGTAATCTGGGTCAGGGGGATATCATTTATATAAATTCTTATATTGGACAGCGTAAACAGCAATTCCGAAGCACGATATGACACCCGGAACACCCCGCCCCTGATGCTTGAATCCATCGGTGTTTTAAAATAGAAATCCTGCACATGGCCGCTCTGGGAGCCTTTAAATACATGCCCCTTTTTGAACCCCATATCATCAAGTGTAATGGTCCTGATTGGACCCAGAGCACTAAGCGTCTTTCTGGCCGATGCGGGAGAGACTACAGACCGGCTCCGAGCCTTCCGCTTTGAAGCCCTGATATCTTTTTCCCTGACCCAGCCCTGAACATGCGATGTCCTCTCGGTCACCAGCACCCAGCCAGATTGACGATCCATTTCAATCAACTTCATTTTCGAGTCGACATTCATTACTTTTGAAGACGCCTCGTTCGGGCTGGAATAGATCACAGCCTGTTTTCCGGACACTGTCAGCGTATCGCCGATTTTGGCTTCTGCCTGAAATCCGAACAACAATACAGCCATCGTCAAACATATGGCTTTCGCCATAAAATAATTCAATTTATTAAACATTTTTTTCTCCCCTGATATTTAAAATCCCATCTTAAGTGTTCATGATTACTAACGAAGTATAGACATCTTTTTTATATTCAGCAACTTAAGCCATATTCTTCATGTGTTTATTCAGCACTATTATCCCTAATCACAATATGATCGAACTCCACCTGCGCATAAGGATAGTCCATATTACTACTGGCGAAAATAGCCGGATTCAACCTGCTGCTACCATAGAATGGAACTTTACCTAATCCATACCACTCTCCATCCTCTAAACCCACATAAGCCGAATAGATGAAACCGACCTTGTCGACTTTCAGATGAACAGAAAAGTGGGTGACCATGGAAGTAGATTCAGGATTCTGCCATGCCACCCGGAAGGGAGCCCCGATACGGGTCGCCGACCCCTTTAGAACCTTGATCAACTCAAGCTGCACCACTTGCCTACAGTCATTTCCTCCACACTTCGGGAATGTATCACTGCCCACATTACTGACAATCAGTCCAAGATAATTTTTACTGTCGCGGTATAATAGTAAACCGGCCTTTTGATTTGTTTCACCTGTCTTTCCAGTACTGAATACAGAATCTACTTCGACAGTTACAGAGTAGTCACCACCAATAGCCTCGTGATCCAGAACAAGCAGATTGGGGACATCACCCTTTAAAAGAGATGAGCGCTTGGTCACAAGAACCAGATTCTCACCATCAGAATGCAGTAGCCCGGTTGAGGGGTTTAACACTTTCCAGTGGTCTGACAAATAACCCGAGTCAAAATCATCGCTGAAAATAACACCGGGTTGTTTCTGATTATCTTCACGATCCCACATGTCCGAAAATGAGGCAATTCTCTCAGCTTCAGCCTTCTCCGCAGCCGCCATCTTCTCCGCCACCGCTCTTTTCTCTGCTGCTATTTTCTCCGCCACCGCTCTTTTCTCTGCTGCTATTTTCTCCGCC
>CAZUVA010000048.1:0-7752 GCA_964622755.1 uncultured Zetaproteobacteria bacterium | reverse complement strand
TTGATGGTACTGACATCGATATTGCGATAGTGCAAATAAGCTTCGAGTTCCGGCATATAGGGCTGCAAAAATCGCCGATCCTGATGGATTGAGTTGCCGCACAGGGGTGAGACAGATGGCGGCACGTATTGTTTCATGAAATCCAGTGTTTGCTGTTCGGCTGAACGCATGGTCAAATCCGATGTTTTCACTTTCGCTGTCAGCCCTGAATCCCCGTGGTGGCTGGTGTTCCACTCGTCCATAGCATCGAGAATATAATCCGGTTGATGAATCACGAGGCTTGGTCCTTCAGCAATAGTGTTCAGTTCACCATCGGTGATAATAGTGGCGATTTCAATAATCGTATCCTGTTCTGGATCGAGTCCGGTCATCTCCAGATCCATCCATACCAGATTGTTCTTTGAAACAGTCATAAATAACTCCCTACGCAGGTGAAACAATCATGCCGACAACTTGTGCCAGTTTCAATACATTTGCATCGGCATGAGTGAAATATACGGGTGCGTGCTGCCAGCCGCGACGGGCCGGATATTGGCGACGGTAGCCGGTGAATGATTTGGACAGTTCAGTATCTGACAAGTGGCTCCATGAACGCATGGTCAGATGATCATCAGTAATCGGATACAATGCTGAGGCTGCAGCATGCAAGTTATACCATGGATTTTCACCTGCTCTGATTTCGACAGGCGCTGGCGTTTTCGGTAAATGATGAGGCATATCCCATGCTGGATTAATACCCAGAAATTTACACAGGGCATGGTAAATAAAGGCGGTGTTGGCGGCTTTTCCTTCAACCGAGTGACCGGCGATATGGGGCGTGGCAATGGCCAGCCCGGGGTGATTGAGCAGACGGGGCAGGGGCGTGGGTTCATTCTCCCAACAGTCGAGTACTGCAAACCTGTTCGAATTATCATCGAGCCAGTTACATAATGCCGGGTTATCCACGCAGGCACCGCGTCCTGCATTGATGATGCCCTTGCCTTTGAATCGAGCCAGTTGTTCGCTCCCGAGCAGATGAACGGTGCAATCCACGCCACCATGGAGCAAGGGTGTATGCAATGTAAGTATATCTGCCTGCTCCAGTAGTTGGTCCAGCGTACAAAAAGTATCTGTACCTTCCATTCTGGTTCTGGGCGGATCATTACACAGCACCGTCATACCCAGATTCTCGCATATGCCTGCCAGTTTACTGCCAATGCGACCCGCGCCGATAATGCCGATGCAGGTACCCGGAATCTTGATCAAGCCGCGAATGTGCAAATCAAGCAGGGCAGTGATCATGTATTCGATAACGGAATCGGTCGATGATCCGGCGGCATTGGCCCATCCTATGGAGTTGGCATCAAGCCATGATTTATCGTAATGGTCATCGCCGATAGTGGCGGTGCCGGCAAAACGTACAGATGAGCCCTGCAACAGATTGGCATTTACCCGAGTTGATGAACGGGTAAGCAGGATATCTGCATGGTGAACGGTATCGCGAGTGATATGTTTATTCTCAAGAATTTGGAGATTCACATCAAATCCGGGTAGTTCTGAAAATGCAGACTCCACACTCCAGATGTGGGCATCGGCGACAATATTCAGTGTAGGAGACATGGGCTAACGATGCCAAATAACGACATTGCAGCAAGGGATTATTTAAAACGCCTATTTTGCCATGTGTTGGAAACTGCAGTATGGATTTTATCCTGATCAGCCGGGCAGGAAAATACGCCTGCCTATCTTGTAAAAACATGATGTGATGAATCGCATACAATGGCTAGAATAGGCATCATGGACGCAGAAGAATTCCGTTTGACTGCTGAGAAAGCATTGAATTTGTTGCCTGTCAGGTTTCGGCTGGCTATGGAAAATGTTGTGATTGTAACAGAAGAGATTGCTGACGATGATGTGTTGCGAAAAATGCATGCTGATGCACCTTATGATTTGCTTGGGCTTTATGAAGGCGGGTCTTTTATTGGACGGAGTGCGGATGATTCAGGTGTGCTGCCCGATATAATTCACCTGTATCGCCAGCCGATTCTGGCTGCCTGCAGGGATTCCGGAGAAAGCCCGGATCAATGTGTTGTCGAGGTGCTTATGCATGAAGTCGGACACTATTTCGGTTTTTCAGATGCAGAAATGAGTTTGATTGAACAGTATCCCGGTTATCACAATGCCCAGTAGCTGCTCATATGTGGACAATGAAAGCGTCATGTGCGTGCGCTTTTGAAAGGCTGCTGATATTGTTAGCGGCAATTAAATGATTCAGGGAGTGTAGTTTGGGGATTCTGAATGGAAAAAAAGGTCTGATTCTTGGCGTAGCCAATAACAAATCCATTGCCTGGGGTGTTGCCAGGGCAGCGCAGCGTGAAGGCGCAACGCTGGGTTTTAACTATCTCGGCGAGCAGATGGAAAAACGGGTTCGACCCTTGGCCGAGAGTGTGGGCGCTGAAATCATTGCGCCTATGAATGTATCGGATGAAGCCAGTATGGATGCGTACTTTGCACAGGTAAAAGAGCAGTGGGGAGAACTGGATTTCATTGTACATTCCATTGCCTTTGCCAATAAGGATGCATTGCGCGACCGCTTCCAAAAAACATCGCGGGAAGATTTTCATTTGGCGCTGGATGTTTCGGCATATTCCTTTATCGCTTGTGCCCAGCGCGCAGCGCCATTGATGAAAGCAGGCGGCAGTATTGTGACGATGACCTATCTGGGCGCTGAACGGGCTATTCCCGGTTATGGCGTGATGGGCGTCGCCAAGGCGGCGCTTGAAGCATCAACCCGCTATCTGTCTCAGGATCTGGGCGTGGATGGTATTCGCGTCAACTCCCTGTCCGCTGGCCCGATCAGGACGCTGGCTGCATCTGCTGTCGGTGATTTCAAGAAACTGATGGAAAAAAGCGCTCGCGGTTCGATGCTGGGGCACAATGTAACGCAGGAGGAAGTGGGCAATACCTGTGTCTATCTGCTTTCAGACTTGGCCTCCGGCGTGACAGGCGAAGTGCATTATGTCGATGCCGGCTTCCATATTGGTGCTGGCGATCCGGGTATTCCGGACTAACGCATGTCCGGTTCCAGCACAGGAGATATTTTTCGTATCACCACAGCCGGCGAATCCCACGGCGCGGCACTGGTGGCGATTGTCGAAGGTTGTCCGGCCGGACTTGTTTTGTCCGAGGCCGATTTGCAACCCGACCTGGATCGGCGCAAGCCCGGCCAGTCGAAATACACCACCCAGCGACGTGAAGCGGACGAGGTTGAAATCCTGTCCGGTGTGTTTGAAGGGGTGACGACCGGTTGCCCGATTGGGTTGCTGATTCGCAATACCGATCAGCGCAGCAAGGATTATTCTGACATCAAGGATAAATTTCGTCCCGGCCATGCCGATTTCACCTATTTCGAAAAGTATGGCCGGCGCGATTATCGCGGTGGTGGGCGATCTTCGGCGCGTGAAACCGCCATGCGTGTAGCTGCTGGCGGCATTGCTAAAAAACTATTAAGAGAATCCGGCATTTCAGTGTTGGGATGGGTGGATCAGATCGGTCCGATCAAAACCAATGCTGCTCGATTTGATGCCACAGAAATCAACAATAACCCGTTTTTCTGCCCGGATGCGGAGGCGGCCGCCGAGATGGGCGTATTCATGGATGGGCTGCGCAAGGACGGTGATTCTATTGGTGCCTCAGTTTGTGTCGAAGCGCATGGCATGGTCCCGGGTCTGGGGGAACCGGTCTTTGATCGGCTCGATGCCGATATTGCCAAGGCACTGATGAATATTCCGGCTGCCAAGGCAGTGGAAATTGGTGATGGTTTTGCCTGTGTAGAGTCCAGAGGTTCTGAATTCGGCGATGCAATACGTGCTGATGGTTTTCAGAGTAATCATGCCGGCGGTATTCTTGGTGGGATATCCAATGGTGATAGCATTCGAGCTCGTATGATGCTGAAGCCCACCTCGTCCATTCTTAAAGCGCGTCCGACCATCGATATCCATGGCGATGAAACCGAAATTATTACCAAAGGACGTCATGATCCTTGCGTAGGCATCCGTGCCGTGCCGATTGCCGAAGCTATGCTGGCACTGGTGCTGGCCGACCATCTGTTAAGGCATCGCGCCAGTCGATTGTAAATTTAAATAAGTTTTCCTGCGCCAGACCTGCTAGTTTTTTTGCTCGCTGTCCCTGATGTTGCTGATTTCCAACCATGCACCGGTCAGGCCGGTGAGTGTTTTGAGTTTGTTCATTTCAGCTATTGCTTCCGCTTTGCTGGCATAACTGCCTGCACTCAGGCGATACCACTTCCGATGATTCAGTGTGACAGGGTAGATGTCACTGTGAACGCCTAGTTTTGCAATATAACCCTGTTCCGCTGCAGCTTCAGCTTCAGAATAGTGGGATGACAGAAAAATCACATATTTTCTATGTACACTGGCCGGGTTGGAATCAAGTGATGCCGTTGTTATATCGGGCTGTGGCTGAATTCGCGCACCCTGGAGAGAAGATGACGAACCGGATGCAGGTGGTATGGGGGCGGTAACATCATCTGGCGGTGTGCTGTCCAGATGGATACGGGTTTTCGGCTCAGTTGGTTCGCTATCGAAATCATCTTCTTCGAAACCGTCTTTTTCAAAGCCGTCATCTTCACTTATCGGTGTCGGTGGACTGCCATCGTAGATCAGATATTCACGTCGTTGCCGCCATGCTTCGCGTGTAAATATATAAGGATCCAGTGCCAGTTCATCGCGCATATCCGATGCGCTGAGCAGAAGGGCGCGTTCATCTATATATTTGAGTACAGTAATTGGGATGGTGACATAGGGTGCCAGTACGAACCCGGCCCAGAACAATGGATCTGTTGCTGTCGCCGTTAAAAAATCGGATGTGTTGCGCGCAGAATTAGGCCCCATAAGCGGATAGACAATATATGCACCTTTCCCGACCCCCCATGTTGCCAGGGTTTGGCCAAAATCCTCTTCATGACGTTCAAATCCCATTGATGAAGCGACATCCACCAGTCCACCGATACCTAGGGTTGAATTAATCAGAAAACGCATTAAATCCAGAAAACCCTGCTGCCCCTTACCCTGTAAAAAATCGTTCAGCACAGTGTTCATGTATGTACTGTTATCGTAGAAGTTGGATACTGCTGCGCGCATTGGCTTGGGAACCACGGTTGTATAGCCCTGTGCGAGTGGTTTCAGACTGACACGGTCAATGCTGTCGTTGACCGTGTCGGTGACCCGGTTTGTTGATTCAATCGGATCGTAATGGTTCTGTGCTGTGGCGCAAGCCGTGAGTGTGAATACCAGAACGAGAATGAGAAGATGAAGAGACTGCTTCATAATTCCAGACTATGCCTTACTTACCGATGATTTCATAACAAACAGTTTTCGCCAGTGGTCATTTACGGACACGGATTGGGGTGACGGTGGTGTATGTGCTCGATATCAGCTAAACATGCATCCGATAGAGTTATATCCCGGCTGGAGATATTACTGACCAGTTGTTGCATGCTGGTTACACCGATAATGGTGGCGCAAACGAACGGTTGTCGGCGGATAAATGCCAGCGCCATTTGGGCCGGATCAAGACCGTGTCGCTCTGCTATCCTGATATAAGCTCGGGTCGCCTGTAACGCTTCGGGATTTGAATAACGCGTATAGTGTTCAAACAGCGTTAATCTTGCTCCTGCAGGTTGATTGCCATCGAGATATTTTCCAGATAAAACACCGAATGCCAGCGGTGAATAAGCCAACAGGCCGATGTGTTCACGGCAGGCGATTTCCGCCAAACCGATTTCAAATGATCGGTTGAGCAGATTGTACGGATTTTGAATGGAGTCGATGCGGGGCAAAGCCTGCGAAGCGGCCAGATGGATATGCTGTGCAGTCCCCCAGGGTGTTTCATTGGAGATGCCGATATGGCGTACTTTCCCGTCTTGAACCAGTTTCTGCATGGCTGCCAGTGTTTCATCAATCGGTATGGTCGATTCATCATGACTATGCTGATAGCCAAGTTGGCCGAAAAAATTCGTATTTCGATCCGGCCAGTGCGTTTGGTACAGATCAATATAGTCGGTTTTTAGCCTTTTGAGCGAGGCTTCACAAGCAGAGATGATATTTTGTTCATTTAGCCGGGCCTTACCATGGCGGATATGAGGACACCATCCGGTTGGGCCGCATACCTTGGAGGCGAGAATAATCTCATGTCTCCTGCCTGTTTTATTGAACCATTCCCCGATGATTTCTTCGGTGCGACCACAGGTTTCCGCTTTCGGGGGAATGGCATAAAGCTCGGCAGTATCAAGAAAATTGATGCCATGATCCAGGGCATATTCTATCTGGGAAAAAGCTTCCTCCGCACTGTTCTGTTCGCCCCATGTCATGCTGCCCAAGCAGATTTCGCTTACCTTCAGATCTGTTTTTCCCAGCTGACTGTATTTCATGAGGCCATCCGTCTGACAAGACTTTTGCTGGAAACCACCCGGTCAATGAACAGGATGCCATCGAGATGATCGATTTCATGCTGAATGACACGGGCCTCAAAACCGGTGGCTGTAATTCTGTGTTTTACACCTTGTGGATCGTGATAGCTGACAGTGATTTCAGCAGCGCGGGGGACCATGCCCACCCAGTCCGGCACGGAAAGGCAACCTTCACGCCCCAGTTTTTCGCCATGGCTCGATTCGATGGCCGGGTTGACCATGGTTAACAGGCCGTGATGTTTGCATGGCCGCTGGCTTTCTCTGCAGTCCACGATAATCAGGCGCCTGTTATCTCCGACCTGCGGCGCGGCAATACCTACGCCATTCACTCCAGCCCGCATGGTCTGCTCAAGTTCAGTACATTGCGATGCAAAGTCCGGATCAAAGCATGTGATGGCTGCCGCTACCCGACGCAGGCATTCATTGGGATGGGTTAGTATTTTCTGAACAGGCAAAGGGATAATCAGATATTATAGGACAGCATCATCCAGCACATGCAAATCTACATCAACACCGATGCGTTTAGCTACATCATCCAGCGCTGATTTCATGGCATCACCCTGATCACCGGCAGCCACTTCCAGCACCATCATGTAAACTTGACCATGTTCCGAATCCCTCGACTGGGTGGATACATCCACAACTGAAACGCCCAGTGTCGCCAGCGCATTGGTGACTGCATAGACAATGCCGACTTTATTCGCACCGTGTACAGTAATCACATGATCCGGCTCCAGCGGCGGGGTGTTTGCTTCCTCATCGGAGATGGTTTGCGACTGAACGGATAATCGTGTGCGCTGTTCCAGTTCTGCCAAGGCTGCTTTCAGTTCGCCAAGGCTGATGTCTCCAGATAAATGTACAATAAGCATCATCGTAAATCGACCACGCAGGGCGGTCATCGATGAGTCTTCGATATTAGCATTCAGGTGCTGTAATGCCTCTGCCACATCGCGAACGATGCCGGGGCGGTCATTCCCTGAAATGGATAATAGTACGCTGGACATAGCAACCCCTTTGAAATGAATGGGGTTAGCCTAGGGCCTGTTCACATAAAATCCAAGCGTAGCGACGTGTTTGTTTTTGGTTTGCCACAAGGTATTTCGAGCAGCAGTGCTTCGTTTATATTTTTATGTGAACAGGCCGTTGCCTGGTGAAAAAGAGAATAGAATTAAATTGAACCCAAGATCCGACATTGAATGTGGATGCAGGATGTAAGTATTTGGTTTGTATGTTAATCAGACCGAAAATGATTCACCGCAGCCGCAAGCCCCTTGCTGATTCGG
>CAZUVA010000047.1:0-7783 GCA_964622755.1 uncultured Zetaproteobacteria bacterium | reverse complement strand
TGGCCGCCTGTACGGCGGCCATGGCCTGGATATTGAAGCCGGTACTGGATGAAGCACTGTCGGGCAAGAATGGGGATCTGATTTATATCATTCCAATGCTGGTGATTCTGCTCTACCTGATTAAAGGTGCTGCCTATTTCGGACAGGCCTATACCATGGGTTATATCGGCCAGAAGGTTATTTTTGATCTGCGAAATCTTCTTTATAAACAGCTGACATCGCAATCGCTGGATTTTTTTGCCCACCGCAAAACCGGCGAATTGCTGGCACGCCTTTCCTATGATGTGACACTGGTTCAGGCGGCGGTCAGCACGGCTGTGACCGCATTGATGCGAGATGCCATATCCATTGTATTTCTGCTTGCCGTGATCTTTATACAGGACTGGTTACTGGCGCTGATTGCCATGCTGGTATTCCCGGTGGTGATTTATCCGATTGCCCGTTTTGGCCGAAAAATGCGACATGCGACGCTGGACGGGCAAGCTGCCATGGGGGATTTGACCAGCTTGCTGGAGGAAACGGTCAGTGGTATCCGGGTGGTCAAAGCGTTTGGTATGGAAGACTATGAGCGCGGACGTTTCCGGAAGTTGACCGGTGATTTTTTCTCGCACCAGCTCAAGGTATTCAAAGTGAATGCCTTGTCTTTTCCGATTATGGAGTTGCTGGCCGGGTTTGGTATTGCCGGTGTTTTGCTCTATGGCGGCATACGCGTGGCTTCAGGGGAGACAACCCCGGGTACGCTGGTGTCATTTCTGGCTGCAGTTATCATGCTTTATGAACCGGTCAAGCGTTTATCCCGGGCTAATAATGATATTCAGCAGGGCTTGGCGGCCAGTGAGCGTATTTTTGAACTGCTGGATGAACCGATCAGCGTGCGGGATCAGGAACAGGCTCGTGAATTGCCGCCATTCTCGAATGCTATCAGATTCGAGCAGCTGGGTTTGCAGTATCCCAATACAGAAAAACCAGTGCTCAGTGATATCAATTTTAGCGTTGCGGCGGGTGAAGTCGTGGCGCTGGTTGGTCGAAGCGGAGCCGGTAAAACATCGCTGGTGAATCTGGTACCCCGCTTTATGGATACTACAGCTGGCCGTGTGTTGATTGATGGCATTGATGTGCGTGATCTGACACAGGCTTCGTTGCGCAATCAGATTGCGCTGGTTACGCAGGATATTATCCTGTTTAACGATACCGTACTCAACAATATCGCCTATGGTTATGAAAAAATTGATCAGGAGAAGGTCGAAGCTGTAGCCAGAGCGGCCAACGCACATGAATTTATTGAAAAACTGTCACTGGGTTATGATACGGTAATAGGTGAACGCGGCGCGATTCTCTCCGGTGGTCAGCGCCAGCGTTTATCGATGGCAAGAGCATTATTGAAAGATGCACCGATTTTGATTCTGGATGAAGCAACCAGCGCCCTGGACACGGAATCCGAACGGCTGGTACAACGGGCCATTGACCGGTTGATGCAGGGGCGCACAGTGATTGTGATTGCGCATCGGTTGTCCACGATTCGTCATGCAGACCGTATCGTGGTGCTGGATCAGGGCCATATTGTCCAGATGGGCAGGCATGATGATCTGCTGGCCGAGGGGGGCTTGTATGCAGAGCTTTACCACCTGCAATTTGAGAGCCATATGCATGAATCTGTGATTGAAGCGGAAAGCTGAACAATGAAAGATCGACTGGTCATCTGGCTGGTTCCGCGCTTGATCAAGCTCATTTATCTGTTTCTGGTTAAAAGTATTCGCTGGCAGACTATTGGCCATCCATTCAATCCGGATGATCCGCAGAGGGTGTTGCATGCTTTCTGGCATGCACGAATGCTAATGATTCCACGCATATCCATAGGCGTTTGGCATGGTTACATGCTGATTTCATCACACCGCGATGGTGGTTTTATAGCCGATACCATGCATTTGTTAGGTATTGATACTGTTCGTGGCTCAAGTACCCGTGGTGGTGCCCGTGCCATGTTAAAGATGCTTAGAGCAGTGAAAGATGAGAACAGACATCTTGCAATCACACCCGATGGCCCGAAGGGGCCACGTGAAGTGGTGCAGAAAGGGACAGTTCAGTTGGCGATGAAAGCCGGGTTGCCTGTTATTCCGGTCTGCTATGCAACCAAACGCCACTGGCGTATTAATTCCTGGGACCGTTTTTATATCCCGCAACCATTTACGCGTGGTGTGTTCGTGTTTGGTGATGCAGTGGCGGTTCCCCCGGATGATGACCTGGATGATGCGCTGAGTCATGTGCAGCAAGCTATGGATCAGGCACAAAACCGGGCCGATCATTTTTTTGACTAGTCGCTTCTGTTAACTCCAGGCCCTGGCGTGTTGCGGGCCTTTATTTAAAGCTAAAATCTTTTTTACGACACAAGGTCAGGCAGGCATCTACAACGGTCGGATCAAACCATTTGCCGCGATGGATTTCGATTTCTTCGAGCGCTGCATCCAGACCCAGTGCTGCACGGTAGGGCCGATGGCTGCTCATGGCTTCAACCACATCGGCCACGGCCAGAATTCGTGCCTCCAGACAGATATCTTCACCTTTCAGACCCTGCGGATAACCGGTTCCATCCATTCTTTCATGATGCTGGTGGGCGATATCTGCCACTGGCCAGGGGAAGGCAATATCTTTCAGGATATCGTAGCCGACCTGTGCGTGGGTCTTGATTAATGCGTACTCGATATCGGTTAATTTGCTCGGTTTACTCAGGATTTCTGCCGGCAGGTAAATTTTGCCAATATCATGGATGGATGCCCCCAGCCTGAGCCCTTCAATCCGTTCGGAATCCAGTTCCATCTCCTGCGCGATGGTTCGGGAAAGTTGCGATACACGTTGCTGATGTCCGGCTGTGTACGGATCACGGGCGCCCACTGCTCTGGAAACAGCAACGATGGTACCGATCAGACTTGCCCTTAATTGTTCACGGTTTTCCTTCAGCAATTCTTTTGCTTCCTGTCGTGCGCTGATATCGCGGATAAAGGCATTGAATCTTATGGTGTCATCTGAGTGCACAGCCACAATGGACAGTTCCACAGGAATGGAATGGCCATCATGATGCAGGGCGGTGACTTCGGTGTGTTGATTGAGTATCGAGCCTTTACCCGTAGCCAGATAGTGTTTGATGCCATTGGTATGCGCCACTTGGGATGCTTCCGGAACGAAGGTTTCGGTTGCTTTTAGGCCCAGAATTTCGTCCCGGCTCCAGCCGAATATCTTTTCCGCCTGTGGGTTCCAGTCGGTGATAATTCCATCCTCATCCATGCTGACAAAGACATCGCGCGCCGTATCAATAATCTGGCGGGTTTGTTTTTTTTCTTGCTGTAATATTTTCTCCGTCTGCTGCTGCTTCTCAAAAAGCACGGAATTTTCCAGTGCCACAGCCGTGCTCGCGGCCAGACTTTCAAGGATTTCGATATCAACTGCATCAAATGGATGGCCATCTTTACGATTATGGACTTCAAAGCAACCGAGCAGTTTTCCTGCACGGCTGAGAATGGGAACATCAAGAAGCTGGTGGACATCCAGTTCCTGTATGATTTTCGGGATGGTATGCGCATCGTGCGCGGCATCGTTGCTGATATAGGGTTTCAGCGTTTGCATGACATGGCCGGGGACGCCATAACCCGGCTCAAATGTATAGTCGACAAGATCAATTTGATCCCCGTGGGAATGTTCCCTGAAGACCATCCGTTCATCTTCTACCAGTCCTACCATGGCGGAGGTGGTATTCGATATGGAGCGGGATGCGTCCAGCAGGCTTTTTCTGATGTTTTCCTTTTTCAGTGAAGCGTTGATCTTCAGGCTTATATCAAGCAAGGACTTCAGTTGGGCTTGTTTAACATGCAATGCTGCTTCTGCTATCTTACGTTCCATTTCTGTTGTTGCTCTGCCAGCAATAATTTCGAATACCTCTTGCATTCTGGGTGGAAAGCTGGCTTTGCTTCTGAATATGGCGCATAGGATACCAATGGTATGGCCTTCCCTGCCTTTCAGAGAAACACCTGCATACCCTGTTGCTCTCAGCTTTATGAGTTCACGATCATTCGGGAATTTCTTTCTGACCCCCTCCTGGAAAGCGCAAAATCCATTTTCAGCAGCATTCTCACAGGGGCTTCCGGTTAACGGGTAGGAAAATTCATCCACGGTTTTCCCATCCAGAACCATGGTATGCGCCTTGACCTTGTGGTCATCAATCTCACCAAGAATCACGCAATCTGCATGGAGCCATGTAGCTATGCTATGAACAATATTTTCAAAGAACGTTTCCCCAATCTGAGCTGCCGCTGTTTTCAGGAGTAGCTGAAATGCAATTTCGGTCTTCTTGTGCTCGCTGATGTGCTGCCATTCCCGAAGAATGCGCTTGGCGATATGCGGGGTATCAGCAAGTGTTTGTTCTGATTTGACAATGTAATCCATGGCACCTGTTTTCATGACAATGGTAGCTACTTTTTCATCCCCGTGGCCCGTCAGTATGGCCACAGGATAATTCAGCTTATCCGTATCGCCCGGCAGAAGTTCGGTGCCTTTTCCGTCCGGCAAAATGTAATCAGTAATCATCAGGTCGGGTGAGTTCTTCTTCAGTATCTTTCGTGCTTCGGCCAGCGTGTTTGCAACAGTGAGATTGAACTTCTTGCTTTCGGGTTCAAAGGCGCGGCGAATCAATTCGATATGCGCTTCATTATCTTCAACCAGCAGGATTTGCACCGTTGTGGCACTCATTTCAGCTTTCCCTCTCTACGCGCAGGGCAATTTCTTCCTTCAGATGTTTGATTTCCTTGCGCAACTCTTCCATCTTCAATTCGCGCCCGACCATCAACCGGTTCATACGCTCTATTTCATCAAGTTTCTGTTTGAGAGCCTCCTCGGCTTGCTTGCGCTCGCTGATCTGCTGCCATTCTCGCAGAATTCGCTCGATGATATGCGGCATATCGGTAAGTGTTTTGTCGGATTTGACAATATAGTCGATGGCACCTGCTTTCATGACAGCGGTAGCCACTTTTTCATTCCCGTGACCAGTCAGCATGATAATCGGGATAGTTCGTTGTTCTATATCGCCGGGCAGCAGTTCCGAACCTTTGCCATCCGGCAAGAGGTAGTCAGTAATCATCAGCTGGGGCGAGGCCTTTTTCAGTATCTTTCGCGCCTCGGCCAACGTACCCGCAACAGTGAGATTGAACTTTGTGTCTTGGCCTTCAAAGGCACGGCGAATCAGTTCAATATGAGCTTGGTTATCTTCAACCAGTAGTATTTGTAATGTTTTAGCACTCATTTTGTGGATTCTCCGATTGTATATTTTGCCGTAACAGGTGGCTCAGGCCTTCAATACTGAAAGGCTTGGATAGCGTGACTTCGTTCATTAACTCAGTCTGGAGGTTTTGATCATATCCGGTGGAAAAAATGATTTTCATTTCAGGATTAATCTGTTTGATCTGGTCGGCGAGTTTTGGTCCGCTACAGTGCGGCATCATCACATCCAACAGGGCAAGGTCGATGTCATCCTGATGCGCCTTGAATATTTCAAGGGCTTTTCGGCCATCAGCTGCCTGAAGCACCCTGTATCCCAGCGATTCCAACACTGCGGCTGTTGTTTCACGTACCTGATCTTCATCATCGGCCAGTAGGATCAATTCACCATGGCCCTTGGCATATTCTTTCTTTTTTTTCTTCTGCACTTCAGACACTGTTTTTCCATCCCCCAATAGCGGAAAATAGAGATGGAAGGTGGAGCCTGTACTCTCAATGCTTTCCAGGTTGATAAACCCATCATGAGCTTTGACTGCGCCAAAGACCATAGACAAGCCAAGGCCTGTCCCCCTACCCACTGCTTTGGTGGTAAAGAATGGCTCAAACACATTTTTCATTTGATCCTCAGCGATGCCGCAACCATTATCTTCAACACTGAGATGTGCATAGCGTCCGACTTTGAAATATGAGTGCATTTCAATAAATGCATCATCCGTTTTGAAAGTTTCAAGCCTGATGGTGATGCATGGCTTATCCATGCCTTCAGTTGCATCACAGGCATTATTGACCAGATTTATCAATATCTGATGGATTTGGCTAGCATCGGCATTGATTTGCAAGGTATCATTACAAATGTATTGAGACAGGTGAATGTTTTCAGGCACCGTTGGTTTGAGTAGCGAAATCGTTTCCACGATAAAGGGCCTGAGTGGCATGGCCTTTGTGCTGATTATGCTTTTGCGGGAAAAGGCAAGCAGTTGCTGAATCATGCTGGCGGCGCGAAAGGAGAGCTGCTCAACGGCGGTAAGCCTTTTCATCAGATCCGGGATATGCTTTGCCTGTTTTTTTGCCAGGTAGAGGTTGCCGGTTATACCCGCCAGCGTATTGTTGAAATTATGGGCAATGCCGCCGACCAGCGTGCCGAGCGCCTCCATTTTTTGAGCTTGATGGAATTGCCTCTCAATACTTTCCAGATCAGTCAGGTCAGACTGGATGCCAACAAAACGGGTGCAATGCGTTATGTCCCCGAATTCATCAAAAACAGGTGCAATGGTCAACTTGGCCGGGTAGAAGCTGCCATCCTTTTTCCGGTCAACCACTTTACCTTGCCAGACTTTTCCGCCCGCAATGGTTTTCCACATGGCCTCATAAAAGGCATCATCCTGCTCGCCGCTTTTGAGCAACCTGGGTGTTTGACCGATGGCTTCTGAAGCACTGTATCCCGTAATTGCCGTAAAGGCAGGATTGATATATTCAATGATCCCTTTCTTGTCGGTGATCAAGACAGATTCACCCGCCTGTTCCAAGGCTTGAGATAGTTTTCTGACTGTCTTCTCCGCCCGCCTGCGTTCGATTTCGGTTGAGACCCTGGTTGAAAATATATTGAGAATGGATTCACTAAATTTAGGGCGTTTGATGGGTTGACGATGCATCAGAACGATAATGCCCAGGGCATTGCCAGCACTATCGAACAGAGGCGATCCCATGTATCCATCCACGCCCATCTCTGCAAGCAGCGTATCATTGGGAAATTGTTCCTGAACGCCTGAAGTCCAAACACAAAATGATTGGCCAATCACCTGTTCACAGGGCGTGCCTGCAAGATTATATTCAAAAGGAAGCTCCATGGCCTGTCCATGCCCGTAACCGCCGGCGACAGCTACCCTGTCTCCGCTCTCCATGAGTTCACCAATGATGGCATAATCCATATCAAACATTCTTGCCAGATGGCTGACCACGGCAGAAAAGAATTTTTCGCCTGTCACTGAAGAAAAAATAGTGGCCAGGTCATGAAAAATATTTTCTGCCTGTCTGCGTTCAACAATATGCTGCCATCCGCGCAGAGTGCGCTCGATCACATGCGGCATATCAGTAAAAGTTTCGGGGGATTTGACAATGTAGTCCATGGCTCCGCTCTTGATGGCGGCGGCGGCCACTTTTTCGTCACCCTGACCGGTCATGATAATGATCGGAATAGCGTTCTCTTCAGAACTGCCGGGAAGCAGATCCAGCCCATCACCATCGGGCAGGAGAAAATCAACAATCAACAGGTCGGGCGAGATTTTTTTCAGTATCTTTTTCGCCTTGGCCAGCCTGTTTACAACGGTGAGTTTAAACTTTTTCCCATGGGGTTCGAAGGCGCGACGAATCAACTCAATATGCGCATCATTATCTTCAACCAGCAGTATTTGTAATGTTTCGGTACTCATTTCAACTTTACATCTTCCCCGAATCCCTTCATTTTTTCTTCCACGGATACTTGTTCCAGCATAGCCAGTAGAAGCCGAGATCATCCATTAAG
>CAZUVA010000046.1:0-7888 GCA_964622755.1 uncultured Zetaproteobacteria bacterium | reverse complement strand
ATATCACCGAGAATCGGGCAGCCCGAAGCGGCAAGGTGTACACGCAACTGATGGGTCCTGCCTGTATGGGGAATCAGGCTGATCAGTGCTCTGTTATCGCGGCGTTCAACCACCTGTGCATCTGTTTCACAAGCTCGCCCCTGTTCGCAAACATGGAACCGTCCCTGTTTATCCCGCTGTTTGTCAATTGCCAGCGCGATATGTCGGGTTTCCCATGTTGGGGCAGGTTCGACGACGGTCAGATACTGTTTGGATGTGCAGCGGCGCCAGTTTTTCTGTAATAATTGCAGTTGGGCAGGGCTGGCAGAAAACAACATTAGTCCGGAGGTGCCGCGATCCAGCCGATGCACCGGCCTTAGCCTGGATGCCTGTTGCGGGCCCAGTTCCAAATGTCTGGCCAATTCATCCGGCAGTGTGCCACGGCTGCGATGTAAGGCTTCCTGAGCGTATTGGCCACTGCGTTTGTGAATCAGATAGAGTGGCGGTTGTTGCCAGATCAGTTGATCGGCAGTGAAGGGAACGAGTTGTTCGTTGTCCAGCAGCACGATACGCAGGGCATCTCCGCTTTTTAATGACCGTCCGGCTGTACGGCAGCGTTTTCTGTTCAGATAAACACCACCTTCATCAATGGCTCGCCGGCTTCTGCGACGTGAAAGTTGAAGTAGTTCAGCAAGCGCCTGATCGAGCCGCATGCCTTGTTGTGCTTTGCCGGCAACGGCACGAAGATCCTGAAAGTCTGGAGTCTGCTTGTTCACATCCGTTTCACTTTTGATTACGAAGTGCATCCAGCACATCCTGATGACTGTGACAGATTTGAATGGTCTCAAAAGCCTTGTCGGCGGACAATATCAGCTGCTCGGAGAGCGTGTTCACAATCGGTTGCCACATATCGCCGTACAATAGCAGCGGACGTGGCTCAAGCACGCGAATAGCAACCAGATCCCAGGTCATGGACAGTTCCGCCAATGTGCCCAGCCCACCCGGCAGTACCAGCCAGGCCTGAGCCTGTTCAATCATGACGCCCATACGTTCAAAGAAATCACGGGCGCGGATTTCCTCGCTTAATGTGTTATCCGGAGGGGTAGGGAAGCGCTCTAGTGTAATGCCGCGAATATGACGTCCGCCGGCATGCATGCCTTCAGAAAACGCAGCCATCATGCCCTGATGGCCGCCGGTCATCCCATCCCAGCCTGACTGCGCTATTTTTCGGGATAGCTCAAACACATCCCGATACACTGCGGCCTCGGATCCGATCCGGGATGAGCCGAAAGCAGCAAGGCGTGGATATATGTGGGTGGACGAGCTCATTGAATGATCACCATCGGTTTCTCAAACCCCTTGCTTTGTAGCGACAGGACTGCCTGTTCAATTTTTGTCATATCCTCAAACGGGCCGATGCGCACACGATACAGCATTTTCCCGGGCAGATTGGATGCGGACGCATGAGTGTCGGGAAAATCAGATTTCAGTTTATTCTGCAGGCGGATCGCATTATTTTTCGAACTGAATGCGCCGAGCTGAATAAAAATTTTACCCGTTGAGGGCGAAACTGTGGCGGGCGGGGTTAGCCGGCTTGTAGTGGATGTGTGTTTGGCAACGGATCGCATGGCAGGTCTGATTGTTGCTTGCGAAGCCAGTATTCCATTTTTTTTCGGAGCAGGCATATCCAGTGTTTGTACGCGCACATGGGCTGTTCCCCGATCAGCATAAGCCAGTTGTTTTGCGGCGGCGTAGGACAGGTCGATAAGGCGCTCTTTGACAAATGGGCCGCGATCATTGACGCGGACAACAACGGAACGCCCATTATCCAGATTGGTGACGCGCACCAGGGTCGGCAACGGCAGGGTTTTGTGTGCGGCAGAGAGCGCATGCATGTCATACGTTTCACCATTGGCCGTGTGTTTGCCATGAAAATCGCGGCCATACCATGAGGCGATGCCGGTTTGATCATATGCGGTTTCGTTCGGTATGGGTTTGTACCAGCGGTTACCTATTTTGTACGGATTTCCAGTTTTATGGATGCCTCCCTTGCCATCGGGTAAAGATGCTTGACCGGATTTCGAGTGACCAGACAAAGACTCGGGCGCTTTTTTCGAACAGCCTGCGGCAACGGTCATCAGCAGAGACAGCAATAATGTGGTGATCAATCGACGGCGAATGTTTTTCTCTCCAGCATGGCAGCGATTTCGGTAACCGCCATGGCATAATTAAAGGATGGGTTATAACGCATAATGACATAGAAATTATAGTGTACCAATGCCAGCTGTTTACCATGGGCTGTTTCCATTTCAATAATACTTACCTTGTCACTGTTTTGCCATGGCTGCGGGATTGAGTTGAAAATTTCGGGCATGGATGTGCGTAGATCAGCCAGGCTAACCCAGTGTTTCAGTTTTCCCGTTGCTTTTTTTTGCCATTTACGGTTCAGTTTTGTGCCGATCGGCAACCACCAGGCCGAGGGACGATTAAATTGCCAGTGATGCTGGTGGAAATAATTAGCGATGCTGCCAATAATATCCGCTGGTGAATGGAATACGTCGCGGATACCGTCACCATCTTCATCGACGGCATATTGGCGGAATGATGTAGGAATAAACTGAATCGACCCGAAAGCGCCGGCATAAGAGCCTTTGAGGTTTTCCAGCTTGAGCTTGTCCTGGCGGCTTATTTCAATAATGGCAGCCAGTTGTTTGCGGAAGAATTCGGCACGACGTGGAAAACCTGTAGATAGTGTATAAAGCGAATCCAGCACGGGTTGTTTACCATGCATTGTCCCGAAGCGGGTCTCTATGCCGAGAATGGCGGCAATAATCACGGCATCGACCTGATATTTTTGTGCAAGACGGGCAAAAACGGCGTCATTCTGTTCAAGATATTTCCGCCCCTTATCTTTCATAGCCTGTTTAACGAACAGCGGGCGGTATGTGGCATAGGGTTTGGCTTCCCATTGCCCGTTCATGCGTTTGATGATTTTGGGTCGAAAGGTGGCATGTTTCAGAATGGTATGGATTTCATTGGCCGGGATGCCGGTTTCCGAGGCCAGTTGTTCAGTCAGAATCTGACGGCTGACATATTGTGTGCCATCCGGTGCTTTGTTTGCAGCATCTGCCTGTATGGAAAAAGTCATCGCCAGGCAACAGAAAAGCAGCCTTCGCAGTGTTTGTTGCGGGTACACTATATTCAAATTATGCTCAAATGTTTCTGAAAAGGGTCGGAAATGTCCATGCCCGAATGTTAACTGTGAATGCGACTGACAGGTAGCGTGAACTACTTTGTTTCGCTTTGTTCACTGGTCTTTCTAGGGAGAATCTGGAACTCCAGGGTTTCTTTAGCACGCACTATTCATGAATAATGCGGGTTAGAATACGAATTCGCGTTTTTCCGGGATACCTTCCATATCTTGAAGCAGTGTTTCAAACAGACCTGTTTCCTGCCATGTCTGCCCGATTTTCAGTCTGTGCGTTAGTGATAAGGCGGGGTTTTTGCCAAGAAACGCCATCATCTGGCCACCGTCTTTCAACAGTGCTTCAATATGAGATGGAGCCTCCGGTACTGCAGCGGCCAGCACGATGATATCAAAGGCTTGTTGCAAATCGGTGCAGCCGGCCACGGCATCGGGATCCATGGCATTGAGGTGAATGATTTTGGCATTATTAATACCGTGATTGGCGATGTTTTCCTCAGCCTGTCTGGCGAGCCCTTCATGAATTTCACAACTGATGATCTCACCGGACTGCATGGCAAGCATGGTTGTCAGAAAACCGGTTCCGGTGCCGATCTCCAGTATGCGCTCAGTGCCGTCAAGCATCAAACCCTGCAGAATACTGGCTTCCTGCAAGGGCGACAGCATTTCCTGGTTGCAGGGCAAGGGGACACGTCCCTCCATATAGGCCAAACTTTTCACATGTTCGGGGACAAAGTTTTCTCTCGGCATGGATTCAATCAGATCAAGGATAGCAGCATCCAGCACCTTGCAGCAGCGGATCTGATGATCAACCATGTTTCGGCGTGCGGTTTGAAAGTCTGTCGCTGTCATGTCGGGTTCCCCTGTATCGAAGATGTTCTGAGGCACAGCAATATGCAGTAAGCTGTGTCAGATGGCAAGTCAAAAAGCGGTCATGCATACGGCTTTATTTTTTATTTCTGATTCTTTTAATTGCGGTGAACTCTGAAGGGGTAATCGCGTAATATTTTTTTACCTGTCCCTAAACTGCCTTTGGCAGCAGCAACGGTTCCATCTACTGTGATACGCAGTGCAGGTGCGTTGCCGCAGGTGATCCAGAGTGTGTCTGTTTCTGCGTTGATACTGACATGGAAACCGGGCTGCAGTAATGCTTCTTTAAGTAGCCTGCCTTTACCTGCTCCGTTCGCGTTCGGTAGAGATATTTGCAACCAGACTGGCGAGTCAACTGCATCAAAGCGGAAGAGATGTTTGTTTGCTGCTTGCTGCGGTTCCGAATGTGTTACCGGTTTCGCTGGTTTTTTTGGCAGGGCAGTTTCGCTGCTTGATGTTTCCTTGCTTACAGGGGTGGTTGTTACGGACTGAACCGGGGCCGGGGAATGTTTGATGGTATCGGTCGCTTCCGAGGCAGGGTTTGCATCTGTTGTTGTATCTGCTATTCCTTCGGTTTCAACCGGTGTTGGCGCCGATTCGGCATCACTGTTGTTGTCTGATATGAAATTTCCAGTCGTGACATTAAACACAATAAACAGCAATACAAAAGCAATACCTGCAATCCATGCCCACTGCCGCGAAGGGGCTACCGGGGGATCGGGAAATGTCAGAGGTTTGGTCAGGGTGTATTGGTCATTCTTCAGGCGATGAATTTCATCCGTGAGATCAACATTCAGGTAATGACTGTACTGTCTCAGGAAACCCAGGACATAAACATCATCGGGCATTGCATCCCAGTTGCCGCTTTCCAGCGCCTCCAGATGCCGTTTTTGTAGTTTCAGCTTGCGAGCCGGTTTATCAATGGATTGTTGGCATGCTTCACGAGCCTGTGCGAGTTTGCTGCCAATTTCCTGCAGTAGCGCCTGCCGGACTGTTGGTTCTGCATCTCCGGCATGTTGCTGGCCGGAGGCTTTTTGAGAAGTCATTTCATTCATTAGTTTCTGATGCGATTCAGTTCACTCAGCGCCCATGCTCTGTCCAGAGGTGCTGTGGTTTGCTGGCTGAACCGGTTTAATATCTGTCGGGCTGCTGCAGTGTCTTTTTGCTGTTCCAGAACATTGAGCAACCCTTCAACGGCCTGGCGATTATCTTTCTGTTTGCGAATCATGATCTCATATAAGACACGGGACTCTCGCAACTTCCCATGTTTAAAATAGGCGTGGGCAAGCCTGAGATTTACAAGGTCGCTGCCGGGGTTGAAGACTCGGGCCTGGAGATAAGCCTTGATTGCTGCATCAAACTTTTTCTGCCCCAGCAGGGCATCGCCCAGATTGATAAAAGCAAGATCCTGGTTGGGGTAGCGAGGGTCGGCCAGGGCTTTGCGGGCTAATTTTTCCGCTTCCGGGTAGCGTTTCAGTCGATTGAGAAGATTGGCGTAATTATTGAACGTGGCGGCCCCGGCATCATGATGGATTGCGCGCAGATAAAATGATTCAGATTTTTTCATATCGCCGCGCAGTAGCCAGGCATAAGCCAGTGCATCCAGCACTACCGGCTGATTGGGAAGAAGCTTATTGGATTCCATTAATTCATCAAAGGCTTTGGGCAGCATGCCTTGTTTGCCGAGTGCATCAACGCCGAGTTGATAATGAATATTGGCCAGTTTTGCCTGTTTGTCCGGAGCATCAATTTTATTGATAGCAGTGGAACAGGCGGTCAGCACCATGACCAGCAACAGTATAATCACTCTGCGAAAATTCACAGGAAGCGCTCCACCAAGGCATGAATGGGTCGAATGGCATCATCATCCTGTGCTTTCAGGTCGGTGAAAATGCCGTTTGCCAGTGCCTGCCTGCATGTACAGGAAAAGGTGTTCTGTTGATCATTGGCGACAAAAAAGTGTTGCAGCATGGATTGGGCCTTGGCCACATTGCCATGCATGATCTCGACAATGGACTGCACCGACACATCATCTTCTTCCTCATGCCAGCAGTCGTAATCGGTGCTCATGGCTACTGTGGCATAACAAATCTCGGCTTCCCGTGCCAATTTTGCTTCCGGGAGATTGGTCATGCCAATCACATCCATGCCCCATCTGCGGTACAATTCCGATTCAGCCCGACTGGAAAACTGTGGCCCCTGCATGACCAGATAGGAGCCGCCTTGATGGGCGTGGATATCGGCTTTGGCGCAGGCCGTTGCCAGTGCGGATTGCAAACAGGGGCAGATCGGATCTGCCATGGAAACATGCGCCACGACAGGACCATCGAAAAAGGTGGAGGCACGGCTGTGGGTGCGATCGACAAATTGATCAACCAGCACAAAATCACCCGGCGCAATACCCTGGCGTAACGAACCCACGGCGGAAATCGAGATGATGCGATTCACACCTGCCAGTTTCATGGCATAAATATTGGCCCGGTAGTTGATTTGGTGCGGCGGTATTTTGTGGCCGCGGCCATGCCGGGGCAGGAATACCACGTTGTGGCCATGGATCGTGGCGAGCATCAGCTCATCGGATGGTTTTCCGAACGGCGTATCGATATCCAGATGCTCAATACATTCAATGCCGTCGATATCGTACAGTCCGCTGCCTCCGATAATGCCTGTCCGTGCCGCCTTTTGTGTCATGATGATCCTTTCGTATCCGCCTTGGTGTTAGCTTTGGTGGTTGCTTTTAATTGACCGCATGCGGCCATAATATCATCTCCGCGTGAGCGCCTTACGGTGGCACGAACACCTTTAGAAATCAAGCCTTGCGCAAATTTTCTCATGTGTTGCTTTGATGTCCCCGTGTACGGGCTGCCGGGGTAGGGGTTGAACTGGATTAAATTGATGCGTTCTCGTTCGGGGTTAACGAATCGAATCAAAGCCTGCAAATCTTCGTCCTGATCATTGGTCTGGTCGAGCATTACATATTCGAGCGTGATATGTCGTTGTTTGCCGAGTGAATATGCATTCAGGCACTGCCGCAGGTCATGCAGTGGATATTTTCGGTTGATGGGTACCAGCGTATCGCGTTTGTCATCCATGGCCGAATGCAGGGAAATAGCCAGATTGACCGGATGTATTTCACCAAGGCGTTGAATCTGCGGAATCAGTCCGGAAGTGGAGATGGTAATGCGCCGCCGGGAGATGTTCAGGCCGTTTTCATTCATCAACAGGCCAATGCTGGCGAACACCGATTCTTCATTGGCCATGGGTTCACCCATGCCCATGTATACAATATGCGTGATATTGCTGTGCAGGTCATTCGATAACGGTTCGGTGCGCAGATCGGCTTTGATAGCCAGTACCTGTGCAATGATTTCGCCTGCCGCCAGGTTGGCTTCAAAGCCCTGGGTGCCGGTATGGCAGAACGGGCAGTCGAGTACGCAACCGACCTGGGATGAAATACAGACGGTGCCCCGTTTTTCTTCGGGAATAAAAACGCTTTCAATCATTTTTCCGGCATAGTTCTTACGTTTAAGTGCAAAAACATATTTGCGTGTACCGTCTGTCGAGCATTCCCGGCGAATTAACTTGAGCGGTTCACAACACAGCTCGTCATTGAGCCTGCTGCGCAGCCCTGCAGAGATGTTTTTCATCTCCTCTGGATTGAGTACGCCTTTGTTGCACCAGTCGAATACCTGTTTGGCCCTGAAAACGGGTTCTCCCCATTGTTTCATCAGTTCCTGCAAAATGCTCAGTTGCAGTGACGGCAGTTGTGGTTTGTCTTTGTGTGTTTCTGTATCCATGCGGTGAATTGTGGCAGAAGCACCCGCTTGCGGATAG
>CAZUVA010000045.1:0-7907 GCA_964622755.1 uncultured Zetaproteobacteria bacterium | reverse complement strand
ATCACGACTTTTGCAAGTGGCTCGTTAGTCATAACCCTTTCTAACCATTAGTCTGTGCCGATGAACACGACTTCACAGACAAACGAAGAAATGATCACCGGCCTGCTACAGCGATTGGCCATGTTGCGCGGCTGGTCACCGAAAACAACGGAGGCATATCGCTCCGACTTGCTGCATGCCGAGGCTTTTTTTCGAACTGCGGATTCCAACCTGATACAGGCCGACCAGGCCGCTATACTGAAATATCTGACCGTTTTGCATCGCAAGGGGTTAAAGGAAAGTACCATTCAACGCCGTCGCAGTGCGCTGTCGACCTGGTTCACCTATTTGCAGGATCAAGGCATGCGAGAGGATCATCCGGCGCGGCATTTGCCAAAGCTGGCCAAAAGCCGCCCCTTGCCAAAGCTGATGAGTGAATATGATGTAGAAGCATTGCTGACTGCACCGGATACAACAACGCCGACAGGTGTGCGCGATCGCTGTATGCTGGAAATACTCTATGCGACCGGACTCCGGGTTAGCGAACTGATCGGTTTGCGTCTGGCGCATGTTGATATGGCAGCAGGGTTGGTACGTGTGATTGGCAAGGGGGACAAGGAAAGGCTGGTGCCATTTGGTGAAGAAGCGGCGGGCTGGTTGCGCGAATGGCTGGCTGTTCGTCAGGCTGAACCTGCCTCACCATTCCTGTTTTTCGGGCGAGCCGGGAAAGCGATGAGCAGGCAGAATTTCTGGCTCAGGATGAAACAATATGCCGTTCTTGCCGGGATCTCCCCATCACCATCTCCTCATACATTACGCCATGCCTTTGCTACTCATCTACTCAATCACGGCGCGGATTTACGTGCTGTTCAGATGCTTCTCGGCCATGCCCATATTACTACCACCGAGATTTATACACATGTCACGAGGGCGCGATTACATGATCTGGTCAACCGCTCGCATCCGCTGGGCACAAAGTCCTAGGGGGTTTGTACTCAGATTTGTTAGATTCGCCTTTCGGTTCAGACGAACAGATATTTGTGAATAGTGAGGATTGATCCGCATGGCAGAACAAAAAGCAACAGAAGCTGCAAAAATACCCTGTTTTTCACCCGGGCTGGCCGGGATACCTGTAGCCGAATCGGCGGTATCGTTTGTTGATGGCAAGATAGGTCATCTGGAATATCGTGGTATCGACATCGAACATCTGGCCGAGCACTCTTCCTTTGAAGAAACCGCGTGGTTACTGCTCTACGGCAAGCTGCCCACGGTAGCTGAGTTATCCGGGTTTAAGCATGAATTGAACCATCATCGGCGTACCAAATTCCGTATCCGTGACATGATGAAATGCTTTCCTGAATCGGCACATCCGATGGACTCACTGCAGGCCAGCATTGCAGCGCTTGGCATGTTTTATCCGTTTCCAAAATCATTGATTGGCAAACTGGATGAACAAACTGTCCATCAGGTATGTGTGAATTTGATTGCAAAAATGCCAACGCTGGTTGCTGCACATGCTCGTATGCGCCATGGCGATGATCCGATTGCACCGCGTGACGATCTTTCTCATGCCGCCAATTTTTTCTACATGCTAACAGGTGATGAGCCCGATGCGTTGATCGAACGTATTATGGATGTGGCACTGATTGTGCATGCCGAGCATACGATGAATGCCAGTACTTTTTCGACGTTGGTGGTGGCATCCAGTCATGCTGATCCCTATACCTCGATAAGCGCCGCTATCGGCTCGCTATCCGGGCCGCTGCATGGCGGCGCTAATGAAGATGTATTGAATATGCTCGATGAAATTGGCTCGGTTGAGGCTGCCGAGGCTTATCTGCACGGAAAACTGGACCGTAAAGAGAAAGTTCCAGGGCTTGGCCACCGTGTCTATAAAACCAAGGATCCTCGCGCGACCCTTTTGCAGCGGTTATATGTGGAATTAACAGAGAAGCTGGGCTCTGATCCTACCTATGAAATTGCCAGCCGCATCGAGGAACTATCCAGACAGACGCTGGGTAAAAAGGGAATTTGCCCGAATGTCGATTTTTATTCCGGCATCGTTTATCGCAAACTGGGCATTCCGACTGATCTGTTCACGCCAATTTTCGCTGTAGCCCGCGTGACTGGCTGGCTGGCACACTGGAAAGAACAGCTGGGGCACGGCCGCATCTATCGGCCGCAGCAAATTTATACAGGTCAGCATGGTCAGGACTATGTCCCGATGGCCGATCGCAGTTAAAAACCGGTTTCGTGCGTTCGGGTGAGCGGATTTGTGAGCTGAACGAATCACCATGTACCGACAGGATGTGTGAATCATCGGCTCCTGCCGCTAGTGTGTGCCAAAATCATTGAGAGGTAAGCCATGACTGTAGCTACAGCACGCCATATTTTGGTGGACAGTGAAGAAAAATGTCAGGAACTGAAAAAATCGATTGAAGCTGGTACGGATTTCGCTGAAATTGCGCGTAATCATTCAAGCTGTCCGTCTGGCCGAAGTGGCGGTGATCTGGGAGAATTTGGCCCTGGCATGATGGTTCCGGAGTTCGATAAGGTGGTGTTTTCTGCTGAAGTCGGCACCGTACAGGGGCCGGTAAAAACTCAATTCGGTTATCACCTTCTGGAAGTAACCAGCCGTAGCTGATTCACCGTATTTCAAAAATCAACAGGGGTGGCTTGCAAGGCACCCCTGTTTTTTTCATCGCAATCAGCAGACGATGGTTTTTGTTTGCGAGCAGGCCTCAGCCACTTCACCATCTGGCGGTTATGGATTTTCCGGGTCGATTTTATCCGCATCTATTAGCCAGCCTGTTTTCACTGTTATACGCTGAAGAAGCGCATGGAAGTTTGTTCAGAGGTTCACTATGAAAATATTATTGATTGTCTTTGCAGCAGGTTGCCTGGGGGCACTTGCCAATAGTCTTGCCGTTTGGCAATTTGGATATTTTGACATTACCACCTTATTTGACGTTTCAATTGCGCCATCTTTAACGCCATCCTGGCTTTATCCCCGTATTATATGGGGCGGAATCTGGGGGCTGCTTTTCATTTTACCCATATTGAAATCAAAGCCGTGGTTAAAAGGCAGTGTGCTGAGTCTGTTTCCCACCGCTGTTCAGTTATTTGTGGTATTTCCTTTGCACAACAAAGGAATGGCCGGGCTGGAACTGGGCTTGTACACCCCGTTGTTTGTGTTATTTTTCAACTGGCTATGGGGTGTTGTTACGGTGTTCACGATAAAATTTGCGCGATGAAAACATTGAGGTGAATTTTCTTCATTGAAACATCACAGTGCGTTTCTGCGATAAAGTTTCTACACTTGCGCGCACGGAGTGGCTCGGATGGTCGCGGCAGGGATATTGATTTCCTGTCGAGGAAAGTCCGGGCTGCACAGAGCAGAACGCCGGATAACGTCCGGCGGGGGTGACCCCGGGAAAGTGCCACAGAAAACAGACCGCCACAGTTCGCTGAAATATGCGCTGTGGTAAGGGTGAAACGGTGCGGTAAGAGCGCCCCGCCCCGGCCGGTAACGGACGGGGGCACGGTAAACCCCGTTCGCAGCAAGGCCAAATAGGGAAGCGCCAAGCGTGGCTCGCGTTTGCTTCCGGGTAGGCTGCTCGAGCCTGTCAGTAATGGCAGGCCCAGATGAATGATCATCACCCTGCATGGCAGGGTACAGAACCCGGCTTACAGGGCCACTCCGTATTTCATACCGGACAGGATACCGGTAGCCTTGGCAAACTAAGAAGATTTGGCAGCCCGTCCATGGGCTGCGCGTTGTTTGTTTCATGTTAAGGAGGTCTGTTCGTGAGCCTGAGCTTTTCGGATGCAGCCAAAGCCAAACAATTGCGGGAATATTTCAACCGCCATGGCCGCATCTATATTGTAGTGGATGCAACCAGAGATGAAGTGGTTGTACCGGAAAGTCTGAGTGGTGATCCGGCCCTCAGGCTGGTACTCAATGTGCGCATGCCACAGCTCATTCAAATTCATGATGATATACTGGATTCCGATTTTTCTTTTTCCGGGCAAATATTTTCATGCCGTATTCCGATGCATACCATCTGGGCGGCCTATTTGCCCGACGGGGATCTCGAACAGGGCATTATCTGGGATGACAGCGTGCCCGAAATGATTAAAGCCATTGTGCAGGCCGTGCGCAGCAATATGTCCGATGAAGGTATGCAGGCATTGAAGAAGAAAAGCGAAAAAGATGAAGCGGGTGGCGCAACAGTTGTTACTTCCACTATCTCTGTCATTGAAGGCGGTGGCGGCGATAGAAAAGAAGAGGACAGGAACGTCCGAAAAACAAAAACCAGTCATCTACGGGTGGTGAAATAATGTATTGCCGGATGCGATTGCAGGTATGGTTGATTGCTACCTTCATGTTGTTATGTGTTCAACAACCTGCATTTGCAGAAGAATCGGATACGCGAATGCAGATAACTGTGATAGCGGCAGAGCAGGGTGTTGAGGTGCGTTGGCTGCATACTAATATCCAGAGGGCGGCAACGATGGCATTGCCGCTGCTGTGGAACAGGCTCATCCCCCGACATGCTCATCGTCTGATTCCAAAAAAAGTGAATGCAATCCGTTTTTTGAAGAAGGCAAGACCAACGGAAGAAGGTGTCAATATCATCTTTGATCAGAAGCGGGTACTGAGCTATCTGGATCAAAACAACATTCCTTATTATGTTGAGCAATCAGCCGGTAGTTCGGGTACAGGCATGCAAATTTCTCACCCGGTTGTTGATGGGCAGCCCGAACAGATACCGCTTGCCCAGGCACAGGGGCAAAGCGGTTGGCTCACTATTCTGCGGCAGGCATCTTTGCCGGAGCAGGTGTTATTTGAAGATGATCTGGGGCGTGATCCACGTGTTGTCAGCCTGTCACTGAGGCAAGTGAACAGTCAGAGCCGACAGTATCGGTTAAGCTTGAAAGGTTCAGATGACCAGTGGTTGTTTGAATGGGTCAAACGCAGGGGCATGACGCTCACGGAGTCCGTAGAAGGCTGGGTGGTACGTTGATATAACCATGATGCAGGATCGGATTCTAAATATTCCCAATATGCTGACGCTGGCACGTATCATTATCACGCCGTTCATTGTCTATGCCATTATCGAACATCAGCCTGCGCTGGCACTGATATTGATGGGTATTGCCGGCATCACCGATATGCTGGATGGTGCCATCGCCCGCTATTTTAATCAGCGCAGTACTGTTGGAGCCTATATGGATCCTCTGGCAGATAAACTGATGCTGATCAGTACAATCGTGACGCTCTATTTTATTGGGCAGCTGCCGTTGTTCCTGTTTCTGGCTGTCGTATTCCGTGATATGATTATTATGGTAGGCGCGCTTGCCTACGAGATGGTGACCCACAAACTGGAGATGCAGCCGAGCATATCTTCCAAAATTACGACCTTTCTACAGATCATGCTGGTGTTGACTGTGTTGTCTGAACTGGCCTGGCAGTGGCCGGGTGATTTGGTTCTTCAGTCCGTGATCTGGCTGACTTTTGCCTTGACCTGCATTTCCGGCATTCAATATATGATCGTCTGGATGGGCAAGGCTGTCACAGATGAAGACAGCTAATTCAGGCTAATGAGCAAGAAAAACCAATTAAGGCTGCAGATGAATATGGCACCTGTGTATGATTATGGCACATGGGTCAGGCATGCGGGTGTGGAGGATGGCTGTAACCGTTTGGCTCTGTGGAGCGTGCATGGTGGCACAATCTGGCTTGTTTCAGATGCTGCAGCGGGCAAAAGCCACCTGCTACGCACATTTTCTACTGATTTACCCTCTGTTGGTATGTTGAATGTGATTGGCGATTCAGACACGGACAGTTGCAATAGTTGGCTGCTGGCACAGCAATGGATGGAGATGCTGGAGAGCCACAGCCGCTGGCTTATAGATATGCCCGCCGGAGATCTACCCCGATCAGTTGCCCTTGCTCTGTTTCACATTCTGGAACGGGCACGCGATCTGCAACGCCCTGTTGTGATTGCATGGCGTGGACAAGTGGATGATTTACCTCCGGAATTATCTTCACGTTTGTTGGCGATGGAAAAAATCGATTTAGCTCCGCCTGCCGATGATGAAACCTTGCTTCAGGTATTACGCTCCAGCGCGGGAAACCTGCAGTGGGATATTCGCGAACAGGTGTTGCAGGCCATGCTGATCTATTTGCCTCGACAACTGGATGTTCTGGTTCCTGCATTAAAAGAGTTGGAAGCCCTGTCATTTGAGCAGAAACACAAGCCGGGTCCGGCCTGGGTCAAACAGCAGCTTGCTCGCATTGCCGGGCAGCTTCACCCCACATTGCTTTAGCCCAGCTTATTCATGAATAAGCGCGTCCCGAGGGGTTAGAATTTCCAGTTAAATCCCAGAGCCACGACAGGGTAGAATCTGAAATTATTCAATGCGTTATCCAGTTTTTTCTGTTCTGCGGCAATACTGGCATTTAACCCGGGTACAGTTCTGCTGGTGGTAATCGATGTTTTGGGGTTACCTTGATAGAGCGCACCCACTTCAAAGCTGAAGCCAAACGGGCTACCACTGGAAATTGCATCACCCCAGCCAATACCCAGATATGGAGCAAAGTTATTGAAATCAATAGTGCCATTTGCAGAACCAACCTGTGCAGATGTATAAGTTATACCATTGAAGGTGAACGTACCGGCGGGGGCCGGTGTGCCGGTGATATCGATTTTATTACCATTATAGTAGAGGCCACCGCTGATGCGAAATTTACCGGCAAATGGGTAAATATCGGCAATGGCTCCTGCACTGAATAACTTCAGATTTCCATCATAAGTCACCTGGGTGTCGGTAATGGTATTGTTATAATTGAACCCGTTCAGTTGCAGGCGGGCATTCACCAGCATCGGAACGACATTGGTTGTTAGTTCTATGCCAGCACCAAGCGTTGATGCCTTGATCGCTACTGCCAGACCTCCGGCTTGGGCATTCTGTGCTGATAGCATCAGCCCCGCGGTCAATGCCACAGTCCATATTAGTTTCATTTTCATCGTTCTTTCCCCTTTCTTATTGAATAGATAAGATTTTATAGCCCAATTTTTATTCATTGTCAAAATTCAGTTCTTTGATCTTGGAGGTTATGAAACAGGATCGGATTCTGATTGTTCTTGGTTTGAATGGCTGGAGCTGTTTCCTAACCACACATCCAGCGCTGCCAGCGCATGATCAGAGACTGAACGGCGACGTTCGGCGCGCGAAAATCGGCGTTTGCCTTCACGCTTCTTGCCCGGCGGCAACAGCCCGAAATTGATGTTCATGGGTTGGAAATCCTCCGTACGTGTTTTCGATATATGGCTCAGTAAGGCGCCGTGCGCGGTGATTTCCGGTGGTGCATCCACCTCTTCGCCCCTCGCTATAGCAGCCAGAAAACGACCGGCCATCAGACCCATGGACGCGGATTCCACATAGCCTTCCACACCGGTAATCTGACCGGCAAACAGAATGCGGGGATTGCTTTTCAGGCGCAGTGTGCCATCAAGCAGGGCGGGCGATTTGATAAAGGTATTCCGGTGTAATGAGCCCAGCCGGAAAAACTCGGCATTTTCCAGCCCCGGAATCATGGTGAGCACACGCTTTTGTTCGCCGTATGTCATTTTAGTTTGGAAACCAACCATATTAAGCAATGAGCCCATACGGTTATCGCGTCTGAGCTGCACTACGGCATAAGCTTTTTCACCTGTTTGAGGGTGATCCAGTCCAACCGGCTTCATTGGCCCGAAGCGGGGCGTGTCTTCGCCACGCTCGGCCATTTCTTCAATCGGCATGCAACCTTCAAAAAACGGGATATCTTCGAAACCTTTGAATGCCACTTTCCCGGCATTTACCAGTTCCCGAATAAATGCTTTGTACTGCTCCGCATCCATCGGGCAGTTGAGATAATCGCC